>CALGQU010000055.1 GCA_937959125.1 uncultured Croceitalea sp. | reverse complement strand
AGGAAAATATAAAACAATATTTTTTAGTGAAAAAGAACTTATTTTTAGCGAAGAAGAAATAGTCACTTCTGTTCAATTCACACAACTTTATAAGTACCCAAGACTTGTAGACAAAACTGTTACAGTTAGATTTAATGAAATACAAAATCTAATCATAGATGAAAACTCCATCAAAATCAAATCTTCAAGATTAAATAAAACATTTAAACTTTCTGAAACCGATAAAACATCCTTTGAAAATCAAATCCAAAGTTTATCTTTTAAAAAAACACTTTTAAAGAAAACTAAAGTTCAACGAATCATGAATCACCATGGAATATTTACAACATTGTCTGGTCTTTTTATCGCTTTTTATATTTCAAATGGTGGTGATTTTTCTTCAATTAATGGGAGAGGAAGGAATAGACTGGCTGGAGAAATAATGCAAACAATATTAGATACTATAGGGGCAGCATCTTGTATAATTATATCTATACTAATTTCTATTTACGGAATTTATAGTATTTGGAACATTTTAAAACAAAAGTCTAATGCTAATTTATTGTCCTATAGCAATATTCAAAGAAAATAATTTCTTTAAAAACAATTGAAAGAAAAAAGATGCTAATAATGGTAACCGTTGCACAACCCCTTAGAATTTTTGGATAAACGACCAGTTCTGGTATTTTTCATGGATTCCTCTTTTTTACAACGATAAGGGTATGCCCTAATCTTGATGCCTTAAAAAGACCAACAACAGCTTTTGAAATGCTTTAGACACCCGGTTTTGGGGTTTTACCGTCCCCGCTCCCGCTTAGCGAAGTCTACAACTCCATAGCCATAACTAGTCCTCCCAAGATCTTAAACCCAACAATTTTTCGCCCAACTCCGATAGTTTTGCCGTTTTATACCTGTCCCGTTCCCAATTTCTGGGATCACCGGGAAAGGCATAGCCCTCTGGAGCTATTCTATTTTTCCAGGAATTGATGCGCCATTCCTTCAATTTAGTATTCTCTTCCTCTGCCGGCATCATAGAAATATATTGCGCAATACGCACTTTATCACCGGATTTATTGGGGCGTATCCCATGAGGTTCGGTACTGTTAAAAATCAAGAGATCTCCAGCTTCCATTTTTACCTTTACGATTTTGTTTTCCAAACCTTTAAGGTCGGGTTGAAAGCGATCTCTATCTTTTGGTTGTGTCAATTTCCAGGTGTCGTAGTTTCTATATAACCATGGTATACATTGAAAACCACCCATAGTTTCATCGGTCTGGTCGGCCAACGCCAATACACCCTGTACATTTTGTGGTCGGGTCTCTGGGTCGTAGTCCCAGTGGATGAATCCTTTTTTATTTTCCCCCGGACGTTGCGGAACGTTAAGATTGGCCCTATCTATGGTCACCCATAATTTTTCAGTTCCCCATACATCTACAAAAGCATCGTATACCTTAGTTGCTTGGCGGTTATTCCATAGATGTTGATGGTTATAGACTTCTACCATTCCCGTACCGGTCAGTTCTTTCATTTGCATTGCTGCACGGGGTGGGGTATACCAGGTCTTGGAATCATTAGGGTCTTTTTCATCAAATTCCCAAATAAAATCAGCAGTAGCTTGGGCTTGGGCTTTAGGGATTGCGTTTTTAACCACTATATAACCGTTCTTCACCCAAAACTCCCAATCCGCTTCGGACAAAACACGCAAGGGTTCGCCATTGGATCTGTCATTAAGTTTTAGCCTACTGCTTGTGGCCGTGGATGGGTTTCCTGGAATCGCCTCATGGGCCGTATTGGCCATCTCTAATTTTTCGTTCCTTTTCATATCACTTGGATTTTGTTACTCCAAAACTAGGTCGAATGCCAATAGACGACTACTGTAATATTGATCACTATTTGAACAATATTGATATAAAATTGCTTTTCGATATATATTAATGGTAATTATGTTTAATTTAAAGTGCTTTTTCAAATGAGACAAGATTGAAGATCCAGCTGGAAACCATAGCGCCCAACACCAAAAGTCCGTTTAGGTTGTTGCACGACCCTAAACTGAACCACTTGTTCTATTGGCACTTTCATCCTGAGTTGGAATTGGTATATATTGAAGGTGCCAATGCCAAAAGGCATGTTGGCGATCATATCTCCGACTACAAGGGAAGTGACCTTGTGCTTATTGGATCCAATATCCCACACTTGAATTTTGATCATGGGGTCACCTCAACCTACCGAAAGGAGGTATTACATTTAAAAACCAATTTTAAAGAAAACGTCATTAGTGGTTTGCCAGAACTAAAACAGATTGATCGTTTGTTGGAACTATCCTCTTATGGTATTGCTTTTACCGGCACTACAAAAACCATGGCCGGGGAATTGATGAAAACATTGCATTTGCTGGAACCTTTTGAATTCTTTATGGCCATCATGCAGCTATTAAAGCTTTTGGCTACCAGTTCGGATTTTGAATTGCTCCATAAAAAACCGTATCGCAATCGTTACAGCGATAAAGAACAAAAAAGAATCCGTAAAATCTACGGCTATATTGATGACCACTACCAGCAAAAAATTGTATTGGATGACGTTGCAGCCATCTGCAACCTTAGCAAACCCGCATTTTGCAGGTATTTTAAAAAAAATACGGGAACTACGTTCATTAGTTTTTTAAACCAATACCGCATAAGCCAAGCCAAACGGTTGTTGCTAAGCGGAAAAAATGTGAGCGAGACCTGTTACGAGTGCGGATTTGAAAGCTTGTCTTACTTTAATCGAAGTTTTAAAAAAGTAACCGGAGAAAATCCTTCAAAGTTTAAGAAACAGCTTGAAGCTGGTATGGCGTAAAGTGACAGTTCAAAAAATGAAGGAAGGCCTTGTTTACGTGCGGGTTACGGAAAAACCCTTTTGGAGGATCCGGGAAACCAATTCCGGATGAATTCGATTACGGAAATCGCAGATTTCCAAACAAACTCAGTAAATGCCGGATACAGATCCGGGAAACGAGTTCGGGATGAATTCGATTTCGGTACGCTAAGGCGTACCTATCTCATTAAAAAAAGAAATGCCTCGAGCATTGAGATACATCGAGGCGATTCCTAACTAAATAACCAACCAAAAAACTTGTTTCAATAGTCGAGGACTATTTTTATTCCTTACATTTTTCGCTTACGAGAAACGTTCATTTTTTTATTTTGTGATTTTACCCGCTTTCTGGGAGCCGTTTTTGCTTCTCTAGCAAATGTGATAAAACCCCTTCCACTAAACCCATATATCGTTTCACTTGCCACATGGTACAGTTCAATGGTACTGTCATTAATAACGTAGAGTTCAAAGTAATCATTGCCCAGAAAATCGTAATCCAGTGTTAAAGTTTTGAGCGTTTCATCGGAAGTGTCAAAAATCCCATAGTTTCCTTCATAATCCCATTGGATAGCCCCCAAAGAAATTCCGGCCTTATCTACTGACGATCTAAAGAAACCACCATCGGTCTCCAAAAACTGAAGGTAATTCTCATTGTCAAACTCGTTAAGGGCCCCCATTTGGCTGGTAAACGTTTTTTCCCAAACATCGTATTCTTGCAATAAATAGTTGATGTTCTCATAAAAAACCCGGTCATAATCAAAGTTGTTGCTTTGATACCCATCCAAATAGTAAGAGGTCTTAGAGCGCGGATCATACAGTTCAATGGTATTTTGATCAATGGTAAAAACATCCAAGGCCCACAAGCCGTCTTCATCATGGTCTATTTCCACAATACCCGGTAGCGTACCATAGCTTCCGGCCACCCTTCCAAGACCATTACCGGTATTGCCTATACCCACGATATTGGTATTCGCTAAAAGAACGCCCCGATCAAAGCTCACGGTAAACGCACGTTGCAAGAAAGGGACTTCACCGTTTCCTTGTGTTCCATTAATATCAACATACCATAAATCATAGGCTTGTAAGGTTTGTGCGGTTGAAAATGCAGGTGCTACAATAATCTCATCCTCAATAAATACTTCTTCCGTATAACAGGAACTTGCGGTTAATGCAATTCCCAATAGTCCTAATAGTAGTTTTCTTGCTTTCATGTTCTTCCGTGTTAAAGTTCATAACTACCATTTCAAGGAATATGCCAAACTACATAATTATCTGGTTTTCAATTTATTATATTGTTATTGTGAATTCATCTACCTTTGGATTCTTAAAAATTTAATCCTAGGATTTATGAATTTTGCCGTTTTAGGGGGTGGTAGTTGGGCTACGGCCCTAGTTAAGATGTTGACGGAAAATTTGGATACGGTGCATTGGTATATGCGGAATAAAAATGCTATTGCCCATATCCTAAAGGAGCGACACAACCCCAATTATTTGAGTTCCATAGAACTTAAAACGGCTTCCATTATATTGACCAGTGATTTGAACGAAGCGGTGGATAGTTGTGATTT
Source organism: uncultured Croceitalea sp. (assembly GCA_937959125.1). Taxonomy (GTDB): domain Bacteria; phylum Bacteroidota; class Bacteroidia; order Flavobacteriales; family Flavobacteriaceae; genus Croceitalea. Next base: position 7,918 of record CALGQU010000055.1, on the reverse strand, counting down.
TCTGATTTTTGTGATTCCATCCGCATTTTTGGAAACCGAACTGCAACAATTAAAGGTACCCCTAAAAGACAAAATCCTGTTTTCTGCGATCAAGGGTATTGTGCCGGAAACGGGACTTATCGTAGGGGAACATTTTAAAAACACGTATAAGGTGCCTTTTGAAAATATAGGGGTCATTACCGGGCCATGCCATGCTGAGGAAGTAGCCTTGGAACGACTTTCCTATTTGACCATAGCCTGTGCCGATGAAGGAAAAGCCCGGTTGTTGGCATCACATTTAAACAGCCACTATATAAAAACCAAGACCTCCGATGATATCATTGGAACGGAATACGCCGCCATGTTAAAGAACATTTATGCCATTGCCGCTGGCATAGCGCATGGATTAGGGTATGGCGATAACTTTCAAAGCGTATTGATGAGCAATGCCATACGTGAGATGAAACGGTTTATAGACGGTGTCTTTAAAATGAAACGTAACATCAACAACTCTGCCTATTTAGGGGATTTATTGGTGACCGGGTATTCTACCTTTAGCCGCAACCGCCTGTTGGGCACCATGATCGGGAAAGGGTATTCCGTTAAAAGCGCCCTCATGGAAATGAGTATGGTAGCGGAAGGGTACTATGCCACAAAAAGTGCTTATGAACTCATGGGGAATTTGGGCAGAAACGAGGATACCCCAATTATCAATGCCGTGTATACCATTCTTTACGAAAAGAAAAGTGCCCGAAAAACAATGGCAAAACTTACTGACAGCTTAGATTAAACCTGCTCCCGTTCCAAAGAGAAATTGGAATGTATTTCCAACTCGTGGTCCATCTTCTCTTGGAAATCCAAGACTTGGGTACTGTCGTAACCAAACGCTTTCTGAAGATCTTCCATAATGGCCTTTTGATAGGTGTGTATGCTCTCAATATCAAAGTACAAGCGCCCCGTTCTTCGTATAAAAAAATCCATAGGGTTCATGACCATCTCATGGGCAATCCCATACTGTAGTTCTGCACGGATCATACGTAAATGGGCATCCTTGTTTTTAAAAGAACGGTACAGCTCCAACACTTTTTCTGTTTGCTTGCCATAGTTGGTAACTAAAAACCAAGCGTCATGATAGGTAAACCCATCTGCTTCAATTTTTTGGTGCACTTCATCCATATACCTTTTTACGTGCTTGAACTTTTTAAAGTCGCTACCGCATAAGGGAATAGTGTCCGTTTTACATGCTTCCAGAGTAACTCCTTCTTCCTCAAGCTGTTTTGAAATGCGGTTGACCACTCTTTCGGCCATTTTTCGGTATCCTGTGAGTTTTCCGCCCGCAATACTGATCAACCCTGTATCAGACGTAAATATTTCGTCTTTTCTGGAGAGTTCACTTGCAGATTTCCCCTCTTCATGGATCAGAGGTCTCACCCCCGCCCAAGAAGAGATGATATCTTCCATCTCCAATTGGATGTCCGGAAACATATTGTTGACCGCAGAAATTAGGTAAATGGCATCGGCCAAATCCGTTCTAATGTCATCCTTATCCAGATTGTAGTTGGTATCCGTGGTGCCTACATAGGTTATCTTCCCGCGAGGGATAGCGAACATCATCCGTCCATCGGGAATATCAAAATATACGGATTGTTTTACCGGAAGTTTTTCAAAAGGAAAAACCAAATGCACCCCTTTGGTCAAATGCAAGCGTTTGCCTTTTTTGGAATTATTGGTACTCCTAAGCTCATCTACCCAAGGGCCGGCAGCACTTATCACATATTTGGACTTGATCTCAAATTCATTGGCAGAAGCTACGTCCATAACCTTTACCCCAGCCACCTTTCCTTCTTCATAAAGAAAATCAACAACCTCGGCATAGTTAAGGGCCTTGGCCCCATACGCCAGACTGGTCTTGATATTTTCTATGGTCAAGCGGGCATCGTCCGTTCTATATTCCGCATAATACCCGGCACCGTTCAAGATTTTTTTTGGTAAAAGCGGTTCTTTTTTAAGGGCTTGCTTTTTATCCAACATTTGTCGTTTATCATCACCGGTAACTTGGGCCAATATGTCATAGACCTTTAGGCCAATGGACGTAAGCCACTTTCCGTAGGAGCCGCCTTCAATGAGTGGCAATAGCATCTTTTCCGGCAGCACTAAATGAGGTGCCAACTTATGGACAATGGCACGTTCAGAACCTACCTCTTTGACCAACCAAAAATCGAACTGCTTTAGATACCGTAGGCCCCCATGGATAAGTTTGGTGGATTTACTACTGGTTCCAGAGGCAAAATCACCTTTTTCCACTAAAGCGACTTTCATACCCCTTGATGCGGCATCCAAAGCAATACCCCCCCCGGTAATACCACCGCCAATGACTACAAGGTCATAGGTTTCCTTGGCCATATTCGCTATGGTGGTTTCTCGATCTAAGTTGGAAAATCTGATGCTATCCTTCATTTCTTGCAATTTTTTACAAAGATATTAAATTACTGTGCTACTCTATGCTATTTGTAACAGATTCTCGATGATTGAACGTATAAGAGCGTTCTACCTTACATATCCTTACCGTATACCAAGAATACCAGGTCTCTTTCCCTTTTCTCTGCGCCATTTGATGGTCCATGTTTGATTTCCATGCGGCAATGGCTTCCTTACTTTTCCAATAACTGATGGAAATCCCCAGCGTATCCTTTGCACTTTCAAAATCCAAAAATCCCGGCTGTTGCCTTGCCAAACGTTCCATTTCCTTGGCCATCTGGGCATAGCCTTCGCGCTTTTCCTTTAAGGTACTCGTAAAAATTACGGCGTAATACGGTGGTAGTGTTTCCATTAATCCAAATACTTTTTCTCCATAAAATAAGACACCAAAGCTTCTTTCATTAAAACACTCTGTTCCCCGGCCTTAAGTGGTGGCAAGCTTTCTTTAACCTTGTAATGGGGCCATCCATCGGCATCAAAAAAATCAAACTCATAAAACCCATACGGTTCCAAAAGCCTACAAATGGCAATATGCATGAGATTGACTTTTTCGTCTTTTTTGTATTTTCTCTGGTGTTGCCCCAGTTCTTGTACCCCTACAAGGTAAATGATACCGTCTAGCTCCAGGGGGTCCCCATCGGCAAATTGTGCGGACAACTTTTGTACCAATAGCTCCCATCGTTCCTTTAAAATGATATCTCTAGCCATACGCTGCAAAGATAGTGCACAAGCTATGGTATGTGGAGACCTTTGCAAAATTCAAAGTATGTGGCAAGTTCAACGCCCGAAATAATTTTAATCCATAGGTAATCCATTGTTTATGAGGACTTAATATTTTTTAGAAGGAAGAAATCTCTCGTAATTTGAACAACGAAATACTTTTAATGCCTTTGTGCAAAGGTCTCATGTATTAAAAATGTCCATTTATACTTTGTAGGCTGCAACTCGTACAATTTGACTTCTATTCCCACTAATTAGCACTTTATTTTGGGGTGTTCCCTTTACTGTTTAACCAAAAAACATCCTCATGGAACGATTATTAACGCATTATGTACTTGAAAAGCAGGAGAACATATCCCATGTAAAACCTGCGCTTATCTTTTTTGTAGCCGTCCTATTTGTTTTGACGCTTATTGCCATTGGTGTACCACTACTCTTAATTTTAGTCATCAATGCACTTTTGTGTGCGGGGTATATTGCCTTTACATCCATTGACCTTAGTTTTTCATTTGACATTGATTTGAATGGCGAGGAGGTCAGGGAAGCCATAGAAAACGACTTGTTTGAGCAGTAAGCGGCAAAATCCCAGGTCTAGTCCCGGGAGCAGTACACTTTTGGAGGGTCTATAAAATGGAAACCCAAAGTCTTTGCAATCCCTAACGGTTTACACTTATATTTGTTAAAACAACGATTATGGGTTTTTTGGACATCGTTTTAGGGGTCTTACTGGCTTGGGGTTTATATAAAGGGCTAAAAAATGGGCTTTTTGTAGAATTGGCTTCCCTAGTTGCCTTGATCGCCGGAATTTTTGGTGCTATCCATTTCTCCTATATAGCCGGGGATTATATCTCCCAAAATATGGATTGGGAGGATAAGTATATACAGATTACTTCTTTTTTGATCACCTTTATCGCCATTGTAGTTTTGGTCCATTTAGCAGGAAAATTATTGACCAAAGTTGCAGATTTTGCCATGTTAGGCTTACTTAACAAAATTGCTGGTGGAATTTTTGGGGTCCTCAAAGTAGCTATTATAGTCGGGGCCTTACTTATCTTTTTTGAACGTGCCACCTCTACCTTTGGATTGGTGAATGAGGCTACAAAAAAAGACTCCATATTATATGCACCGGTAAGGGACATAGGTGCTTTTGTTTTCAGTAAGGTCTTTCGCGAGCCAAAAGGCGAACAAGCGGAATAATTATTTCCTTTAATCGGTATTATTTGCTGTTCTTCGGAACCGCACTTCTTTAGGTTTCGACCAATGGCGAACTTGTATCGATAAGTTGCAAAATACGGCATGAAATGCACGTTTTCCCGATGAAAAATTACTTCACCTTCCGCTAGGAAGCCTTATTCTTGCTGATGTTGCGCCTTAACGAAAAAATGGTGCACTTAAAGATAATTTTGAGTTCCCACAGCTACCTCTAACTACTTTAGCAAAGCAAACGACGACAACATTAGCTTTCAAACCTAATATGGGAACTATGAAATTCAAATACTTAGCAATAATCATTCTAGTAGCCATCCTTGCTTCATGCACCAGCACTACGGTAGCAGAAGAAGAAGAACTTTTTGAAGAAATTACCCTGTCTACAGAGGATTTCCAAGATTTAATTACGGATGAAGAACTAGAGCTCTTTGATTTGGTGAACACCTACAGAGTTTCCATTGGCCTTGACGAGCTAACTTTCAGCGTAGCGGCCTATCCCGATGCTGAAGAACATACAGGGTTCATGATTATGGATAACATGATCAGCCATAAAAACTTTAATGGGAGAGCCAACAGTATTGCCAATAAAACTATGGCTACGCACGTAGCGGAGAACGTGGCAAAGGACTATCCCACTCCAGCCGACGCTTTGGAAGGATGGTTGGCCAGCCAATCACACAGAAAAACAATAGAGGGAGACTTTAACAACACCGCGATAAGCATTAAAAAGAATGGTTTGGGAAAATTCTTTTACACTCAGGTTTTCTTTAAAAATTAAAAAATTAGGTTCGAGATTTAACTAAGTGTTTTTATTAGTATTTGATCTTTGCTATTAGCCCGTATGTCAGCGGGCTTTTTTATGTCCAATAAAGAAGGATTTTGTACCTTTCTTAAAAAATCATGGCCATTAGAGTTCCTTTTAACCTTGACCAATGGATTGCCGAAAATAGGGATTCCTTAAAACCCCCGGTGGGCAATAAAAACTTGTACAAAGATGCCGGTGATTATATTGTGATGATCGTTGCGGGCCCTAATGCAAGAAAGGACTACCATTATAATGAGACCGAGGAACTTTTTTATCAATTGGAGGGTAACATTGAGATACATATCCAAGAAGATGGTAAAAAAGCGACCATGCACCTAGGCCCGGGTGATATGTACTTGCACCCTGCAAAAGTCCCACACTCCCCAGTACGCCACAAAGGCTCCATAGGCTTGGTCATAGAACGAAAACGTGCGCACATGCAAGTAGATGATGGGCTTCTATGGTTTTGCGATACTTGCAACCATAAACTTTATGAGGCCTATTTTACCCTGCATGATATTGAAAAAGACTTCCTGAAGCATTTCCAGCACTTCTACGGTTCCAAAGAACTGAGAACTTGTTCCAATTGTAGTGAAATTATGCCTGTAGATGAACGATTTATACCCCGTAAATCCTAAGCCATGACAATAACAGCAAAAATCATCCTTGGATTCGTCGCTTTCTTGCATCTGTATTTTCTTTGGTTGGAAATGTTCGCATGGACTACAAAGGCAAAAAAAGTATTTCGCAGTTTTCCCAAAGACCTTTTTGAACCCACTAAGGCCATGGCGGCCAATCAAGGGTTATATAATGGTTTCTTGGCTGCAGGCCTTATATGGGCACTCATTATTAAAAATACCTATTGGCAATGTAACATTGCCCTTTTCTTTTTGGCCTGTGTACTCATAGCAGGTATCTATGGTGGATTCTCCGTTTCAAAAAAAATAATGATTGTGCAAGGCGTGCCCGCCTTATTGGGTTTGGTGCTTTGGATCTTTATTAAAGTGGATTTGCCTTAAATAGAATGTACATGCACTACTATTCTTTGTAGTTTTGTGAAAAATATAACAATTCATACACTAAAAGTTATAAAATGACGGAGATTGCAACGCAATTCGGTATTCAAGAAGCCTTAAAGACCTTAGGGTTGACGGCGACTAATGACGGTACTTCAACGGGATCCAACAATTTTGGTTCCGGAGACCCCATAGCCTCCCATTCCCCGGTTGATGGTACGTTAATTGCACAGGTGAAAACCACCACGCAGGCCGACTATGATAAGGTAATCGGCGTAGCTTCCGATGCCTTTTTAGCCTGGAGAAAAGTGCCAGCACCGCAGCGTGGAGAAATGGTAAGGCAGTTTGGTGAGCGCTTACGCGAAGTCAAAGAATCTTTGGGAAAATTGGTTTCCTACGAAATGGGAAAGTCCTACCAAGAAGGATTAGGGGAGGTTCAAGAAATGATAGATATCTGCGATTTTGCGGTTGGGCTGTCCAGACAGCTCCACGGGCTTACCATGCATTCAGAAAGACCTGGGCACCGCATGTACGAACAGTACCATCCATTAGGTATCGTAGGTATTATCTCGGCATTCAACTTTCCGGTTGCGGTTTGGGCCTGGAATACGGCCTTGGCATGGATTGCCGGTGATGTTTGTGTTTGGAAACCTTCTGAGAAAACGCCATTGTGCGGCGTTGCCTGTCAAAATATCATTGCTGGCGTCCTAAAAGAAAATAAGCTGCCCGAAGGCATTTCCTGCCTAATCAACGGGGATTATAAGGTTGGGGAAATGATGACCCAAGACAAACGGATCCCTTTGGTTTCCGCTACGGGTTCTATACGTATGGGAAAAATAGTTGCCCAAGCAGTGGCCGCCCGTTTAGGGAAATCCTTATTGGAACTGGGCGGTAACAATGCCATTATCGTTACTCCGGACGCAGATATAAAAATGACGGTTATAGGAGCTGTTTTCGGTGCCGTAGGTACCGCCGGCCAGCGCTGTACCTCCACCAGAAGGTTGATTGTACACGAATCCGTTTACGACCAGGTAAAACAGGCCTTGATGGATGCCTACCAACAAATACGTATAGGCAATCCTTTGGATGAAAACAATCATGTTGGACCCTTAATAGATTCCGATGCCGTAGCCATGTACCAAGCTTCCCTGGAAAAAGTAGTGGCCGAAGGAGGCACAGTCTTAATTGAAGGCGAAGTATTATCCGGTGCAGGTTATGAAAGCGGGTGTTACGTAAAACCTGCTATAGTAGAAGCCAATAACAGTTATGAAACCGTACAGGAAGAAACTTTTGCCCCTATTCTATATTTGTTAAAATACAGCGGGGGATTGGAGAATGCCATTGCCCAACAAAATGGTGTGGTACAAGGGCTTTCTTCTGCAATTATGACCAACAACCTTAGGGAAGCCGAACTATTCTTATCGACCGCAGGTAGCGATTGTGGTATTGCAAACGTCAATATTGGCACCTCAGGTGCTGAAATTGGTGGTGCTTTTGGCGGGGAAAAAGAAACCGGAGGTGGTCGCGAGAGTGGTTCCGATGCATGGAAAATCTATATGCGACGCCAAACGAATACTATTAACTACACTACGGAACTGCCGTTGGCCCAAGGAATAAAATTTAATCTTTAAAAAAAAAGTTCACTGGGTTTAATTTCTTGAATCAAATCTCTCAATGCAACGATTTCACTTTAAATACATTTTTTGATATT
>CALGQU010000054.1 GCA_937959125.1 uncultured Croceitalea sp. | reverse complement strand
TTGGTATTCCCTGCATCTGCATCGACCACGATCAAATCATCATTGGTACGCTTGAGGTATACCCCACTGAAGTACATATCGATCATGTTGAGTTCAGAATCCACGGAAAACTGGGTGGTGCGCTGCCATGCAATAATGCGGTTAATGGGGATGCTCTTTACTAGGTGCTCGCGGTCATTGGTAATTGGTTTCCCCTGGGTTTTGAGTACCAATTTTCCGGGGCCTTTGGCAATATGGAACTTGGCCTTACCAAAGAACAGGGAAGTCAGCCTAAAACTTATATGGGAGGATAGGGTAAGCGAATCGCCCATGGCCACCAAATTTTTGTAATTGAAGACCACTTCTTCACCATCGCTTAAGTTCCACTCTACGAACTCCGCACCCCCGGTCGATCTAAAATCAACGGTTTCCTTTTCGTTGTCCCGTACGGCCACTTCATTCATGAGATAGACCCCGTTTAGGATTCGGGCAACAATGCCATTGGTCCACCTGGGAATGGCGGCTTTAGGGGCCCTGCCCGTAGGGACATATTTTCTGGATAGGAAAATGCTCTCCGCATTATCCACGGGAATGGAATACTCGATACCACATTGTGTTAAGACACCGTTTTCAAAGGCTTTAGGTTGTTCCTTGATATCTACATTGACTTGGCTCTTATCAGAAAAAGTAATCCTGGAAAACACATAGAAGTAACTTTTTATGATCAAGATCCCCAGCATAATGTTGGAAAAGAGCCCAAAGTAGAACACTCCCTTGTATATCAATAATAAGATGCCCCGCACCAATTCCTTTGCACCATCATAGCCACTTTCTATCCCTGTTTTCACCTCGGCATTGGTGGCATGGGCGGTCTCCTTCAATTTTCGAAACTGATCTTTAACGGCATTACCGGATGTATGTATCTCTTTGTTTATTGCCGCAAAAACATCAGCATTGGTTCTGTTGGCATCTTGCGCCACCTTGGAGGTGGCTTCCCCTATTTTGGATTCGGCACTAAAGAGGGATTCGCTCACGGCATTTTCCGTAGCTTGCTTGGCAAGTTCACGTCTTCTATTGGCCTTGTCCCTAGCCCTTTTTGCCGAAGCATCAACCCCTATACGCGCCTTTTCCCGCTGTTGCCTGTAGACCTTTCGCAGCAGCCCCTTTACCAAATTGAACGCCTTGCACTTAATGGAGAAAAAACCGCAGTCCGCATTTTCAAAACCGGAGCTTACATCCGTCAACTTCATGGGAACTGCCTTTGCAAACAGGCCATTGGCCTGCCCGGGAATGGCATTGATATCCTTTTCAATGGCACCGTTTATAGTACCAATGGATTTGTCCGCCGTGGCCTGCATAGCGGCAGAGGTCTGCCGTGCTTCATCCAACAATGCTTTCTGCTGGCTTCCAATGGCCGTTCTCCCCTTGGCTTCTATAGCCTGTGACTTGGCCATAAGCCGATCCATTTTGGCATTTACCCTGGCAATCTCCTCGTTCAATGCTTTTTGGGCCTGTTGATTGACACTATCCGCCTCTGCTTTGGCAGCCCTTTCTTGTGCTGCAAATTTTTCGTTGATGGAAAGGTTGATGTCCAGTTCAAACTCACTTCGGCCCGGCAAATACTTATTGATCAATACCTTTTCCAGCTCTAGGGATACATGCTCCGCTACAAACCAAGTACTCTCATAGGGACTGGCTTCATTATATACTTCTTGATAGAGGAGGTACAATTCTTTAAAGTCCTCCACACCCTTGGTATAGTCTTTATCATATTCCAAACTATCTGAACGGTATTTTACAATTTTGAGCACCTTGTCCAAATGGGCTTTACTTTGTTCGTGACCTGCTTCCGGCAATTGGGTTTTGCGCAAATTTTGTTGCAATGGATATTCCTTAAGGTCATCCATCTTCTTTTTGGTGTGCAGGTTGTGCCTGTTTACAAAGGTTTCCTGATAGACATTGTCCACGATATACTCCCCTAGGTATTTGGTAAAGAGATAGCTAGGCACCGCAAACAAAAGAATGGGACTCCAAGCCAAAAGTGTCCTAAAGGAGAGTTTAAACAGTTGCTTGGGCTTTAGAATGGAAAGAATGGAAATATTCTGGCTTACGGCCAAATAGGTAATCCTACAAAGCAGTGCAAAAAGCACAAAGGAAAGCAGTTGCAGGAACGGGAAAAAACTGGCCAGCAATACCGCTATTAAAAGAAACGCTAGCGACCTCAGATGGCCTTTCACTATAAAATATATAAAGGCTAATTTGTAGACCACGAACATGCTAATGGACAAGGGGGTAGTATCTTCAATTACGGTTAGGGAATAAACAATTTTAATGGCTATTCCAGCTATGGCCGGTAAGAGACCGACCAACATCCACAGACTTCTTTTACGTATGCAAATGAACAAGCCTATGGGCAACAAAGCTGCAATTGCAAAATACAATGGTGCCGGATCCTTGTACAAAAAATCCAAGTGCGAAGCCCCAAAAGGAAGAAATAGGGAGTAGTCCGATACGGCTGGGATCAATCCCAACAGCACTATAAAAAAATACAATTGGTCCAGGTTGAATGCTTCTAAAATGGGTTCTAGAAATCTGTTCTTCCTCTTTTGGGGCTTCTGTTGCTTACTTGGTTTCAAAACGTACGGGTTTTAGGGTTGAATTACTCAGGATATTCCAAAAGCCTATTGGTGCTTTAGGTATCTGTTATTGACCAATGGATTGGCCACATCTTTGTTCTCCGCCAGGATGGTCTCCAGCGGCTTGCCGTAGGACGTGAGCATTTCTGCCCAGCTATAGGACTTGGTATGGGTCTTGCCCTGCAATACGGGTTGCCCCTGATTTACAAGCTCGTCCATTAAAGCCATTTCCTTTGCCGCTAGGTTGCTATAGGCCAAATCGGCGCTCGTTGTATTGCCCTTAACATCCATCAAAATATGGCGGAGCAATACTACGGGCGAGTCATCGTTTTCTTCGTTTACATATAGCTCGGTCAATTCATCATTCTTACTTACCATGGCAGAATGCCTAAAGCCCCCTACATAATATTTAAAGGTGCCTGTATAGCCTACACCACGCTTGATATCCTCCAAAAATTCCAACCAATATTTATCCAAAAGGAACTCGTCCCTAGCATCAAAACGGGCGGTATAGAGCACGACATCGAACAATCCCGGTTTGCCGGTGGCCCGTTCCATAGTATGGAGCAGATGGCTTATTTTACGTTGGTCCCATGGCAGCTCGTCAAAGCCCATGATATCGTTGCGGTCTACCATACCCCCGATCATATCTTGCAGTTCCGCCCCGTTTACGGGATCCACCGCAATTAGGGAAACGCGGTTGGCTTTTTTAAAGAATAAATGCTGGTCTGGATTAGGCCGTTGGGTACAATGCAAATACAGCGATGTTAAAAAGCCCAGCATGCCATCGGCAATCCCACGGCTATGCCCACCAATGATAAGGTGTACCTCATTGTCATCATATTTGGCCAAGCCTTCGATTACCTCCGCTATTTGGAACAACTGCGAAATCTGATGGTGTTCCCTATAACCCAGGACAATGTCCTTGGTAGCCACTATGGGTGCATAAAGGGTGGCGGCCACATAGTCGACCATAGCTGATATTTTGGTCGTGATGCCCGCATTGGCATTAGCACCCATAAGGTCTTTGACGCCATTCTCTTTGGCCTTTAAAACGTTTTCCTTGGTACCCACCCCGCTAATGAGGTGCTTTTCATCATAATACTGTCCTTCAAAAAGGTGTTCGGCGGCAGCGGCGGGGGTTCCCGTACCGCAAAGCCAGATTAAAACTGTTTTCATAGGTATTTCTATTTAAAAGGGTTATTTACTTGGTTTATAAGCTTTGGAGTCCTACGATATCGGCCACGGCCAATAACGGGTCTTTCCAATTGCCAAAAGGGGGAAGTTCCTGTCTTCTGGGCCGTAGTTCAGAGCCTGTTATGGCGGAGGGTTTCCCCGGCCTACGGCCATGAAACATCTTGTAGGCTACTACTTCGCCATTTTCTACGGTAACCTCGGTCACCACGGAAACGTGCTTTATGCCTGTGCCTTGTTTTACCAGATCGGCAATACTCAAGGTGGCAAAATCGTACTCTCGGTTTCCGTAGCCATAGAACATCACGGTTCCTGGGCGAATGTGTTTTCCCATTTCTTGCGGATTCCGTACAATGGTGAAGTTGCCATTGTTAAAGTACCAGTGTGCAATACCCCTTGTGGTTCTGGACGTCTCAATCTCTGGCAATACCGCATTAGGACATGCCATACGCACCTTATCCACCAACTTATGGAACATCCCGGAACAGTCCGTCTTGTTAGCATGGCTATAGGGAATTCCACTAAGTACTTGCGCCGATGTCTGTACCACCTTTTCCACATCTACGTCTAAGAGCGTACAAGCATTGGTTACTTTGGCTACCGTTCCTAGGATATCGGATACTTTGATTGCCGGGGTGCTGGCTATGATTTCGGCGGGTTCCGTTGCTACAGGCACTAGTTCTACGGCATCCGCTTGGGGTACCTTACTTTCTTCTATTGCTTTTACCTCTAGTCGTGCGGTTTCGTCGTTTTCCGTAACCCCTGATGGTACTGTCTTGTTAATGCAGGCAGTTCCTACTAATAGGATGCCCAAGCTGCTGATTAAAAAAGTGATCTTGGTTTTCATACTCGTGTTTTTAGATGATTGTTCCGTTATTGTTCTTACAGGATAGCGACGTTAAATCACTCATTTTCTGTCTCTTGAACAATCAAATGTGTGTATTACAGGGGCGGAAATGAAAAAAGATCAGTGAACGGCCTTTTTTTCTTAGTAAGTGGAACGCTTGTTGGAATAAGCAAACTTTTAGGGATTTCAAAAAAACTCCATAAAGCGATTACGAAGAAATCTGTAGAGCTGTTTCAGGTTTTTCACTATCTTAAGCCACCTAAACACCACCATCTTCCCCAAATGGTTTAGGAACTACTAACCGTTACCTTTAAAACCAAACAAATGAAATTCACCTTACACGAAAGCAAAAAAGTCAAAAAAATAAGTTTTGATATCCAGACCAAGCGGTTAAAAGATGCCGTTGAGCATTGCGAACTTGGCGCCGGAACATTGACCGACCCTATCCCCGCGGATGGTTTTGTGACCATTAGCGACCATGACCTGGATACTTTTTACCCCGGGGAGACCATTAAAATGAAGATCAAAGGCAGTAAAAAGCATCCAGATTTTAGGTTGATCTGTTGCAAGTTGGGCAATGTGGGCAAGTTTTTTAATAGTGGGGCCACCATTACCTTAAACCCTTGGGCCGGTATTTTTAAAGTGGACGGCCAAAAGGATATCCTACAGTTGCCGGACCATTCTCTATGCTTGATCCCAGACGGGAATACGTGTTGTATAGATATCCCCAAAGCAAAGGGAAATGGTGCAAAAATGCTACACTATATCTCTTATAGTATTATTTTTTCTTACACGCTGCAAGAGCCGAACAACGGACCACTAAGTACTTATTTTT
>CALGQU010000053.1 GCA_937959125.1 uncultured Croceitalea sp. | reverse complement strand
CATAGGCGGTGAAAAGGCCAAAGATGGCAAAACCTGAAATAAGGAGCTCCAACTCCCAACTCTGTTGTTGTAAAGAATCCAACAATTTTTTAAATGCGGGACTTTTAAAATCGTTTTGCATGGGTGTTGTTTGGTTTTGGTGTAGAATTCATTTAAACTTTTTCAATTGGCTAAAAAATTGCTCTTTTTAAGCCCGTTTTCGCCTTTTTTCTTTCCGTAACCCAGCTACCTGCCTCGCGGCAAGGCGGGTGCAATTCAATCCCGAAATTTTTCGGGACAAGCGGGTAAAAAATATCTAATTTTCGCTTCAATCCAAAAAGTTGAAATGAGTTCATCAAGATAAAGCTTTTGCACAAAAAAACCGCCAACACTTTTGTGCAGGCGGTCCTTAACGTAGCTGTTGTTTTCTAAGTTACTTGATCATCTCATAACTTCTATTGATAAAATTGGTCAACTCCTCACCCTTTAATAGGCCTTTGGATAGGCGTGCCAAATCTAGGGATTGATTGATCAAACGTTCCCGTTTCTTTGCCGTTTTGGTATTGAGGATTTCCCCAACCAATTCATGGTTGGTATTGACGATCAGATTAAACATATCTGGCATATTGCCCATCCCAAACATACCTCCACCGCCAGTTTGTTGCATATCCTTCATGCGGCGCATAAACTCTGGCTCGGTAATAATAAAAGGTTGTGCAACACTGTCCATAGCCTCTAATTGCACGGTGTACCCACTTTGTTCACCTATTACGGCTTCCAAGTTTTCTTTGAGTTTTTCCTTTTCCTCGTCAGAAAGTTTGGAAATAGCGGTCTCCTCTTTTTTGATGAGGTTGTCCACGTGGTCCGCATCTACCCTTGCAAACGAGATTTTCTCTTTTGAGGTCTCTAGTTTTTGAAGCAGGTGCGGCACTATTGGGGAATCCAACAATAACACTTCATACCCTTTGGCTTTGGCCGCCTCAATATAGCTGTGTTGTTCCTCTTTATTGGATGCATATAGAATAACCAATTTGTCATCCTTGTCCGTTTGCGTCGCTTTAATTTTTTCTTCAAGCTCCGTATAGGTGTAATAGTTGCCGTCTACCGTGGGGTACAAAGCAAATTTTTCCGCTTTTTCAAAGAATTTTTCTTCAGAAAGCATTCCGTATTCAATGACCACTTTAATGTCGTTCCACTTCTGCTCAAAATCTTCCCTGTTGTTTTTGAAGAGCGAGTTTAATTTATCGGCCACTTTTTTGGTAATGTAGGACGCTATTTTTTTTACGGCCCCGTCAGCCTGTAGATAGGATCTAGAAACGTTAAGCGGAATATCCGGTGAATCAATGACCCCGCGTAACATGGTCAAAAATTCTGGTACGATGCCCTCCACATTATCCGTAACAAAAACTTGGTTTTGATACAGTTGGATTTTATCTTTTTGTACGTTGAGGTCGTTGGTCAACTTTGGAAAGTAAAGGATACCCGTTAGGTTAAAAGGGTAGTCCACATTAAGGTGAATGTTGAACAAGGGCTCTTCAAACTGCATAGGATACAACTCCCTATAGAATCCTTTATAGTCTTCCTCTTTTAAATCCGTTGGTTTTTTGGTCCAGGCCGGGTTGGGATTGTTTATAATGTCATCTACCTCTTGTGTTGGTGCCGGATCTTCTTCTTTTGCCCCTTCCGGTTTAGGTAGGGTTTCGGTTTTAGTGCCAAACTTTATAGGGATAGGCATAAACTTGTTATACTTGGTCAATAGCTCCCGTATTTTGGCCTCTTCCAAGAACTCCGTAGAATCTTCCGCTACATGTAGGATAATCTCCGTGCCCCTTTCGGTTTTATCGGCTGTGCTTAAATCAAATTCGGGGGAACCATCACATACCCATTGCACGGCAGGTTCCCCTTTAAAACTTTTGGTAATGATCTCTACTTTCCCTGCAACCATAAAAGCAGAATAGAAACCAAGCCCAAAATGACCAATGATGCCTGTGTCCTTGCCCGCGTCCTTGTATTTGTCCAAAAACTCCTCGGCTCCTGAAAAAGCAACCTCGTTAATGTACTTTTTGACCTCTTCTTCCGTCATCCCCACACCTTGATCGATAATGTGGATTTTTTTGGCATCCTTATCCACTTTGATCTCGATCATGGGATTGCCATATTCTACCTTAGCTTCCCCAATTGCCGTAAGATGCTTTAACTTTAAGGTAGCATCCGTAGCATTGGAAATCAACTCGCGTAGAAAAATCTCGTGGTCGCTGTAAAGGAATTTTTTTATCAGCGGGAATATGTTTTCTACTGATACATTTATTTTACCTGTAGCCATAATTCTTTTGTTTTATGTAAATGAACAATTGTGCGTTACTGCATTTTTTAGTATTGGTTCTAAGATGTCAAAAAAAATACCATTATGCGATAGAATGACAAACTGACACCTATTTAAAAAAAGGGGTAAAAACTTTAACAGATTTTTTTGTTTAATAAATTTTAATATTGGTTAAACATTACTATTTTTGTTATGGTTGTGTAAAGCTAATTGCTATGAAAAAGTTCTCACAACAAGTTTGTTTATTTATTGGTTAGGTTGTTGAAAACGCGCTTTTGCTAAGAGGCGCGTTTTCCTTTTCAAGAGAGAAGACTTTTCTGGTGTTTAATCATTTTATTTTAATAGTAAACATAATTGCCATGGCTACAAAAACAAGTACAACAAAAATCACTGAGGATAAAATTATTGGAATGTACATGGATTTTGTGCTTGAGCAGGAGACCCATCCAAAATCGGTCTACAAATTTTGTAAAGGGCATAAAATCAAAGAAGAAGAGTTTTACGGTTTCTTTGGATCTTTTATTTCCTTAAAACAACGGATTTGGATTAAATTCCATGAGAATACCATAGCATTGTTGGATAAGAACAAAGCCTATGTGGGGTACGGAAACAAGGACAAAATGCTTACGTATTTCTATACCATTTTTGAATTACTGACATTAAACAGGAGCTACGTCCTTTTTGAGTTGGGGGAAAGCAAAAAAATTACGGATAAATTGGCAGCCGTAAAAGGGTTGCGTTCACAAATAAAGGAGTTTGCGGCAGAATTGGTAGATGAAGCCAATGCAGGGAAGACTTTGCGTATTACCAAACAAAACCCACAATTGTTTTCTGAAGGTGCTTGGGTGCAATTTCTATTTCTACTAAAGTTTTGGATGGACGATTCCTCGGCCGGGTTTGAGAAAACGGATGTTGCCATAGAGAAGTCCGTTACTACCGTATTTGACGTTTTTGACAATACCCCAATCGATAATTTGGTAGATTTTGGAAAATTCCTTTATAAAGAAAATTTTGCGTAGCCCTATATGAAAACACTGGACAGCATACCTACAGGCAAGATAGAACGAGCGGGAAAATTGGTGAAGACCGGTGTTAAAATTGGTGGTAACTACGTCAAATACTACAGTAAAAAACTGGCCAATCCGGCATTGGGAAAAGACGAACTCAATGAGGACAATGCTACGGATATTTATGATGGCCTTAAAAGTCTAAAGGGCAGTGCGCTAAAGGTAGCCCAAATGTTGAGCATGGAAAAAAACTTGTTGCCCAGCGCCTATGTAGAAAAGTTCTCCCTCTCCCAGTTTTCTGTACCGCCCTTGTCCGCACCACTTGTTAGAAAAACCTTTAAACGCTACCAGGGGCAATATCCAGAAGAGATTTTTGACACCTTTGAACAAGAGTCGGTAAATGCGGCCAGTATTGGACAAGTGCACAAGGCTACCAAGAACGGTAAAAATTTAGCCATAAAAATACAGTATCCAGGGGTTGCGGAGAGTATCCGTAGCGATCTTGCCATCGTAAAGCCTATCGCTATCCGCATGTTCAACCTGCAGGGCAAGGATTCTGATAAATATTTTAAGGAAGTCGAAAACAAATTGGTGGAAGAAACCAATTACATTCTAGAGTTACGGCAGAGTGAGGAAATTACCCAAGCCTGTGCCGGCATCCCCAATATGGCGTTTCCCACCTATTACCCACAACTGTCCAGTGAACGTATTATTACCATGGATTGGATGATTGGCCAGCACCTTGGCGAATTTACCAAAACCAATTTTAGCCAAAAGGAAGGCAACCGTTTGGGGCAGGCCTTATGGGATTTTTACATGTTCCAAATCCATGGTTTGCGTAAAGTACACGCAGATCCACATCCCGGTAATTTTTTGATCAGTGATGACCATTCCTTGATTGCTATAGACTTTGGGTGTATCAAGGAAATTCCCAATGCCTTTTATGTGCCTTATTTTGAATTGGCGAAAGAGGATACCATAAACGATGAAGCCCGTTTTCAAGAAAAATTATACGAGCTCGAAATCTTGACACCAACGGATTCCCCAGAGGAACTTCAATTTTTTACGGCCTTGTTCAAAGAGATGCTTTCTTTGTTTACCTCCCCGTTCAACAAAGAAACCTTTGATTTTGGGGCCGGTGATTTTTGGACAAGGATTGCAGATTTAAGTGAGCGTTACTCTAAGGACGACCAAATACGAAAAATGAACGGAAATAGGGGTTCTAAGCACTTTTTGTACATGAACCGTACTTTTTTTGGCCTCTATAATTTGTTACACGATTTAAAGGCAGTGGTAGACGTCAATAATTTTAGGCACTATTTGGGCAAAGCGTAGGGCGTTTATCCATTTTCCTGCTATTCTTTTAGGTGTTCTAAAAATATTTTTTACTTTACCAAAATATGGAGCTTAGTTTAAGCCAATAACCAAAAAGTATGTACAATTCCAAAATAAAAGGATTGGGCTATTACGTGCCCGATCATGTAGTCACCAACAACGACCTTTCCAAACGTATGGAAACCAGTGACGAATGGATACAGGAACGCACTGGTATCCAAGAAAGACGTCATGTAAATAGTGAAGAAGATACTACCACTTCCATGGGGGTCAAAGCGGCAAAGATTGCCATTGAGCGTGCCGGTATTGATAAAGATGATATTGACTTTATCATTTTTGCCACCCTAAGTCCAGATTATTATTTTCCTGGCCCCGGGGTTTTGGTGCAGCGTGATTTGGGCATAAAGACGGTAGGTGCCCTGGACGTTAGGAACCAATGTTCCGGTTTTATTTATGCGCTATCCGTGGCGGACCAATATATTAAAAGCGGTATGTATACCAACGTACTGGTCATAGGATCGGAGGTTCACTCCCGCGGTTTGGACATGACCACTAGGGGGCGTGGCGTTTCCGTTATTTTTGGCGATGGTGCCGGAGCCGCTGTTTTAAGTAGGGAAGAAGATATCTCAAAAGGCATACTTTCTACCCACCTGCATTCAGAAGGCCAACATGCGGAACAGCTATCGTTAATAGCACCCGGTATGGGCAAGCGATGGGTAACGGATATCATAGCGGATAACGATCCTAATGATGAGTCTTACTTTCCTTATATGAACGGCCAATTTGTCTTTAAAAATGCCGTGGTACGCTTTAGTGAGGTTATCATAGAAGGGTTGAAAACCAACCAGTTGGAAGCAAAGGATATTGATATGCTGGTACAGCACCAGGCCAATTTGCGTATCTCACAGTTTGTGCAAAAGAAGTTTGGCCTATCCAACGATCAAGTATTCAACAATATTATGAAATACGGGAATACAACGGCCGCTTCCATTCCCATAGCATTGACCGAAGCTTGGGAATCTGGCAAGGTAAAAGAAGGCGATGTGGTGGTCCTGGCCGCTTTTGGTAGCGGATTTACTTGGGGGAGTGCGATTATTAGATGGTAATAAAAAACCCCGGTCGTATTGCCAAGCAATGACCGGGGTTTTATCAACCTGCTCCAAAAGGACTAACCAACCAATCTTCCCTTTTAAAGACAAGTCAACTCGTTTTTGATTGATTTCTGCTATAAAGACGACAAGAGTATACGTCTTGTTACAGGAATAGGATTTTTTTAACAAATATCTGGGAATCATACCTTCTTCTTTTGCGGGCTAAGAAATATATGCAGACAGTAAATAGGGTGGTGCTATGGAATATATATGGAAAATCCGAGTTTGAGCTGGACTCCAGAGATTATGGTTCTTTCATTTAGGGGATCATCCTCAGTATCTTTTGTGATTATGGAGTTGTAGGCCAAAATGGTATCAAAACTTACGTTTTTGCCCAATTGGGTAGCCAAGCCCAAGCCTCCACCAAAAGAGGTAAGGTTACTAGTAAAGGTAGTACCAAAACCGTTGGGGCTGGGGTCATCAAACTCTGTCTTGGAACTACCGAGCAAAAAGCTTGCTTCAACAAAGGGTCTAACTTTATCTTTGGTATGGTAGTATCTTACGAACGGACCAACAGAAAAACATCAAGAACCTCAGGTATTTGGAAACAAGCGTATTGCGTTAAATTTTTGGGGCACTTCAATACCATCAATTTTTTATGGGAGGTAATAACGGAGCTACAGGATATCTATTTAAATCACTTACCCATGCAATTGTCAACAACACCTGTATTCTAAGAAAAGAAGATTGAAACTCATTCTCATTAAAAGTGTCAAGCATAAATTGGGCTATTTCTTTTGGTGCATCATAGGTTCTTTCTATTTTCTCGTATTGTTTAATCATTAGAAACAGTTTACTAACTCCGTCAACATCATCAGGGTGCATAGACTTCAAATCATTAAAACAATTCCCGCCCATATGTTTTCCAATTTCCACTTTTGAAATTTCGCTCATGATGGATTCAGGTATCATCCCAATGAAGGTATTTTCCTTTGCCATTTTCTGATAAAAAAAAGAATATCGATTCTCCTTTGTGGTTCCCAAATACCCCTCTTTTATAAGGTGCTTTTCAAAGGAATCTAGAACAGAATCAATGGAAACACCCTTTAGAGCATAATTATCCTGCACGCATTTTGCCGCAATCGAATCTATAGCTTGCGCTCGCGATAAGTTCACGACCAACATTATACAAAACCAGAAAAATATTTTTAGATACATAACTTGTATATTAACGAAGTGTAGGCTAAATCAAAAAAACCTTCCTTTTTTACAGCGCAGAGGAAAAATGTTCATTGTTCTTTACAGGCGTTAGTTGGTATTGATTGTATTTTACGATTTTATGTTCAACCATAAGCTCCATAAAGTCTCTTGATATTAGGATACGTTTCAATCCTCCTATAAATTCTTCTCTGGTTTTACAAATAGTAAAATCGAATTCTTCTTCAAAAGGCGGGAAAAAGTCTAGGGTTTGTATACCATATTGAGTCTTTCCAGTACCTTTACATATTTCTGACTCACCAAATTCATGTCCTTGGATTACCAATTTACTCTTAGCTTCAGGTATATCCAATTGCACCACTTCTTGGAGTACTTCTCCCGTTTTGTTATTAATTATATTTCTATGGTTTAGCCCAAGGGGCTTCAAAAAAGAAAGATAAAAGTCTCTTTCAAAAAAGATAATATCGTAATCAAATAGAATAAAACTCTTTTGGTATTTTTTTAGTTTTTTGGGATTCATTCTAAAATCATGCTTCTGCTTTTTGCCCGAAAGGCATTCAACACATTCAAAATTGAATGTGTTGAACGGATAAGATTCAAAGGGCTCCGGATTTCCTAAAGAATCTCCAGTATATCTCAAATTGTAAATATTCGCTGAATTGAATTCTTCTTTGTTAAACGAAACAGATGCAGGAATAGAATAATACTTATCTGGCTTAGCTTTTTTCAAAAGCCCATCTGGCTTTTCAAAATACTCGAAGATTTTTTCACAAAGTTCTGGATTGGAAACGGTAAAGTGACCTTGACCCGTTTTAAGATTTTTAGCCAATCCTAAACTTTTAAGAAAATCCAAATCTTTTTTTCGCCAAACAGCTGAAAAATAATAGCTTACTTTCATAGCCCGAGTGCTCTTAGTATTTCCATGATACGTCCATGGCAAAAAACTACTCCATTTTTTGTACGTGTACATCGCCGTCATGCGAAGGCACGCCATAATGTACAAGTCCATTTTTATCAACTTCTTTTATAGGGAACATACTGGTACGATATTTAAGAGAGTAAAAATTAAGAAAATAGGTGTCCTTGCGTTTCTCGATACTTACGCTGTCGGCAGCTATGAGAGCATTATTAGAAATGAGAATTTCTGAATCTGGCAATAGTTTCCCCAAGGGAAAAGTCAGTGTTTCATATTTCAATTTCATACTGAATTTAGATGCTTTTAATCGTGCTATCCAATTGTCAGGGTCTTTTGTGGGCAACAAACGGACATAGTGCATTTCATCTTCCGGCACATTGTTTATAGATTTAATCCTCATCCTATCCTTATCGTTAAACTCAAACGCTACAAGCAAACTGTCTTGCACTGCTATAGTATTGGTCCCAACAAACCTAATACTGGCTTTTTCCCTTATTGTATCAAAGGCATAATCGAATATACTGTCGTTGGTTATTTTAGTGATATTATTACTAAACCCAAAAGTATTCGGAATTTTAATATGGACCCACTCCTCTTTCAAATCCTGACCATTGACCAAAGAAACCACTAAGGAAAAACATAATAACATTACTTCTCTTCTAAG
>CALGQU010000052.1 GCA_937959125.1 uncultured Croceitalea sp. | reverse complement strand
CCCTAAATGGGGCTTTTTTTATGCTTTGTCCTTACAGGAGTCTTTTTAACTGTCCGCATCTAGATAATCCGGCATTCCATCACCATCCGAATCCGGGAAGCTAAGGGTGCCGTCATCAGCTATGATAATTTCATCCCTAGTAGGAATCCCGTCATTATCATCGTCATTATCCAAATAATTTGGCAGTATTCCTAAACCAAACGTATCTCCGTCAGTATTATCATTGATAACATTTCCATCACCATCAATATCCTCCATAAATGAAGGAATTCCATCATTATCGTGATCCGCCCTAATAGTCGTAAGTATCTCCAACTTAAACATTAAAGGACTAAACTGCGGAATTGGACTTCTTAGTCCATTAAACGTACCCAATCCAGATGGAAATATAACCAAACCTATGCCTCTTCCCGGCACCTCGAATGAGCCATCAGGATTGTCAACTATCAAATCTCCCGCTCTTAAACGCTGAATCCCCTCGCCCACACCTCTAAAAGCCCTCATTGAGCCAAAACCAGGGACTTGGAAACTAGGTAAATCAAATGAACTTACTGTTGTGACCTGATCAAAAACTTGTCCATTTAATAAGGATCCTTCGAACCTTACAAAGGTAGAATCCGCGAAGGTGGGATTCAAACCAGCACCTTCTTTTGCTGTTAAGACGTAGTAATTATGGGGGATGTTGTCCTCACCTTCAGCAATTAAAAAGTCTTCAGCTGATATGTTTATGCTAAATTGTTCTACCTGTTCCATTAAAGGTGTCTTGTCCTCATCGCCTTCCCCTATTTCTTCAATTCTAATATTAAAATCAAAATCCGCAGGAGGGTTATTAAACTCTTCATAGTTGTAATAGTGGGTTTGCAAGAACAAACGTATTTCTTCATCATCTTCCAAAGCCACCTCACTTAAGGGCCTGGGCGGAACGGTTTCTATACCACCTCTTCCATTATCATCATCACCGCAACCCACCAAAAAAATAGCGAACACCATGATACCAAAATACTTTTTCATCAACAACAGTTTATTTGAAGCCGCAAGATACAATTTTCAACTATTTTTGATATTTCCTTAACTAAAGATTTGCATAGACCATGCGTATTGATAAATTCCTTTGGAGTGTTCGTTATTTTAAAACCAGAAATATGGCGACCATAGCATGCAAAAAAGGCCAAATAAAGGTTAACGAACAGACGGTAAAACCATCAAGGGAAGTATACCCTATGGATAAGATACGGGTACGAAAGAATCAAATAGACCACCAACTTACCATTTTGGATATCCCTGAAAGCCGGGTTGGTGCAAAACTTGTAGACGTATATCGTAAGGATACGACCCCAAAAGAAGCTTTTGTACATAATGAGTTATTGAAAAACGCCAAGGAACACTATCGTAAAAAAGGATTGGGGAGACCTACCAAAAAGGATAGACGGGATATTGAGGGGTATCTGGATGAATCTGAATAAACAGATTGGTTATCTTTGACCTACAAGCAAAAGGTTATGACGAACCCTATTTTATCACACGACCAAATACAACACAAAATAAAACGGATGGCTTATCAAATTTATGAAGCCAATGCAAATGAAGAGGAAATCATTATTGCGGGCATAGAAGGTGGCGGATTGCATTTGGCAAAAAAAATAAGCAGACAGTTACGAAGTATTACGACAGCCAAAATAACCTTGTGCAGGCTAATGATGGATAAGAAAAATCCATTAAAAAGTGGCGTAACCACTACCTTAAAAGAACACGACTATATTAATAAATCCGTGGTGCTGGTGGATGATGTCCTTAACTCTGGCACTACCCTTATTTACGGCGTACACCATTTTTTGAATACCCCATTAAAGCAACTTAAAACTGCCGTTCTGGTGAATAGAAACCATAAAAAATACCCGGTAAAGGCAGATTACAAAGGTATTAGTTTGTCCACCTCATTACACGAACATATACAGGTAGATTTCCAAACCAATAATGATAGTGTATCCTTAGCCTAAAGCTTCCGCAATTTTATCGACGATACCCGTAATCGTTTCCCCATCACATGCTATGGTTTGTTTGGCGCGATCATAAAAGGCATTTCGTTCGAACAAATGTTTACCAATAAATTCCGGTAAATCGTCATTATTAAGTCCGGCCACCAGAGGGCGTTGTTGTTTTTCACCTTTTATTCTAGTAATCAAAGCTCCTATCGATAGTTTTAAATAGAACGAATGTGATGCATATTGGTTGACCACATCCATATTATTTCCATAGCATGGGGTTCCCCCTCCCAGCGCCAATACCATGGGAACGTTTCTTGCCAACAAACTTTGTAGTACTTGGGTTTCTTTTTTCCTAAAAAAGAGCTCCCCATTATCCTTAAAAATATCAGAAACCGATTTTCCAACTTCTTGTTCAATGGCATGGTCCAAATCCACAAAATCTACCTCTAATTGATGGGCAAGTGCTTTGCCCACCGTAGTTTTTCCGCTGGCCATATACCCTAATACTACTACTTTCAGGTCCTTAGACATAGTGCTGTTTTAAAAAGACAAATTTATTACTATTTCGGCTTGATAAATTGATAATAGGTATTATATTTGCAGCCGCTAAAGTGATATTTTTTCACTTTAGCAGGAGACCTGATAGCTCAGTTGGTAGAGCATCTCCCTTTTAAGGAGAGGGTCCTGGGTTCGAGCCCCAGTCAGGTCAC
>CALGQU010000051.1 GCA_937959125.1 uncultured Croceitalea sp. | reverse complement strand
GCCATCCGTAATATTGAGTAGGGCTTTTAAGGAATTAAAATCCATATCCTCATTGACCATAAGAATGGACATGATGCCCAAGCGGATCCTATGATCAAAAAGTTTATTGATGTTATCTATCAATCCCATATTAGGCTTGTTTGTCTTTAATGTAGATCAAACTTCCGTAAATAATATGGAAAAATCCAAAGCCTAAAATCCAGAACCAAAACCCGTAGCCCGGCAGGGCCGCGCAAACCAAACCAAGGACAATCTCTGCATAGCCCAAATATTTTATGTTCCCCAACGTATATTTAGAGGAGTTCACCAAGGCCAGACCATAAAAAATGAGCATCAAAGAACCCGTAAGCCCGTAATGCTGACTGTTTAATTTAATAAGGATGTAGATACCCCCGGTGGCCAACGGTACCAGAAAATTGATCAACAAACGTTTGGTGGTGATATCCCATATTTTTTCATTGTTCTTTTTGGCCTTTTTAGAAGTAAGTAAGTATGCGGTGATGACACTCAATACGGCAACGGTGATTAAAACAAGGATAATCAATCTAAAGTTCCAACTGTGTAAGGTTAGGTAGGTGCCAGGTTCCGGAAGCAGAAAGAAATAGGTAATGGCCGCGCCAGCCAAGGCATACATACCTGCCATAATCCCAGAAATACCGCTAAGCGAAATAAACCGGGAAGATCTGCTCATTAAATCCTTGATTTCCGAAAGGTCTTTGAGATAGTCTTTTGATTCCATTTAAAAGTACTTTGAAATTCAAAGTTAATTAATTTTTTTTAAGTTGCTGTTTTTTTCGATGAAATACCACTATCTTTTTCTTGTGAATCCTGCCGAAACCTATATCCTAGACCAACAAGAACCTTTTAAAAGCATATTGCTGCATGTTTCCGCGGTCGTTGAGCGCCATGTTCCCCATGTAGAACTAAAATTTAAATGGCGAATACCTTGTTATTATGTGGGTAAAAGCCCTATTTGTTATTTAAATGTACCTGCAAGTAAGAAGTATGTAGATGTTGGTTTTTGGCATTCCGCACACCTTACCAAACATTTGGATCAATTGGTTTCAGAGAACAGAAAAGTAGTCAAATCGCTGCGGTATTCCTCTTTGGAAGAACTAGATGAGCGTGTTTTGATCGATGTGCTTTTGGAGGCGTATGAGACTAGGGAAAAGGGGTTTTATAACAGGAAATGAGCCGTTGTTACAACTTTTCTAGCGCAATCAGTGTATTTTTCTGGGCCTCCACAACAGCACCGAAGAGTTGTTTTAGGCCTTCGTATTCTTGAGCTTTGAAATAGGCACTTTTAATTTCTAATTTAAAGCGAAGTTGTATCGTTTCATTCAGTTGCTTACATCTTAAATCTAAGATGCCATTGGCATTTGCAAGAGCTATTGTGTTGTCCTTGGGAATAGATATTACCTTATAACCATCTGGAACTTTGATGTTCACTTGATAATTCATGGCAAACGGATAGCCAAAATCTATAGGAAAGTTTCTCGCTTCACGTTTAAAGGGATTACTTTCGAACCATTTGACAAGAATAGGGTCAAAATATATTTTGCCTCCTGTGAATGTATCATCTATAACAAATTCGTAGGTTTCGGATAAAACATCTTCTGATGATTTTTCCTCATTTCTTTTGTAGTTGGTAAAACGTAAGTCCGCTGCCGAACTACTGGCCATTTTATCTAAGTATTCTTCCGTGCTTTTAGCACTTAGCGCGGTATATTTTTCTATAGCGGGATATCCCATACTTATTTCGCCTATTTTTCCCGTTATGGTTTGGTTTACGGGGTCTAAATTGGCCTGTGCCCTAACGATAACTTGATTCTTGCCTGGAGGAACAATGGTTTCCCAATAACTTTCCTTTTTAAAATCCATTACCCTTCCTAAATGGTTAAGACAACGGTAAGGTAGCATACCAAAGGGTATACGCTTGTCCGTAGCATCCAATAAATAAATTTCCCCATTGATTTGTGTTTTGGCAACTATATAGTTAAAATCGGAAATTGCTGGCTTATTCTTACTCGGAAGGCCATTTTCCCTTGTAGACAATAAGGTTAAGTTAGTCTCTATACCTGCAGCATTGAGCATATTGATTAAGGAAATATTAATTTCACCGATGTTGCCAATCCTTTCTTCAAAAGCATCTTTTACTCTAACATCTTTGTAAATACTATACTTTTTGTTCCAGTTGAAATGGTTTCTGACAAAATAATAGATACTTTTTGCAGTAGCCAATGGATTCTCTTTTATTAGTTGATTCTCCATTAATTTTTTTGTAAAAAAACCACTTTTACCAAGTTGCTTGCCAATATCTTTATCAGACTTAAATTCCTTATCTACCGTTTGCCATGTTTTGGTATAGTGTTTTTTACTTCCGTCATACTTGTAATGGGTAGCAAGTTCAAAATCCAAACGTGCTATGTAGTTACTGGCGGCAAGCATATAATCTTCATCCTCATAAAATGCAGGGATATCTTCCATAACATAGGTTAGCACTTCACAATCAACCGAAGGTCTCAAAGGAATGTTAAAACAATCTTTTTCAACTGTAGCCTTCTCAACAACCAGTTTTAGTTTTCCATACAGACTTCGATTATAGTAATAGTTCCCAGGTATTTTTGCCCTGAATTCACTATAAATTTTAGGAATGTTGGATTGAAATTCCCAGCCATCCAAATTGTAAAAAAAAGGAGTTTTAATTTTATAAGAATACTGGATTATAGAACCTTTTTTGATGTTGGGTAGCGTAAACTTCTTTTCCGACCAATTTTCATTCCTGTCGATGGTATAAACTTCATTTTGGTGTAATGAGGTTTTAACAATCCCATTGTGGGTCATTCCATGAATATCATATACCTTTTCTGCTTGCTTTTTGTTATGATAAAAAGGTACGGCGACATTTGCATGTTCATAACCATTGTCCGTTAGGATTTTAATTTTTGTCTCATACGCTTTAATCAAGTAAATGTAATTCCCTATAAGTTGAAACTTAAAATCCCCCTTTTCATAGAGTACCACGGCATTGGCCGTAGTATCCTTTGCATACACCTTTAAATCGATATCTTTTTGGGAAACCCGTCCAAAAACGTTTTGTTCTTGGGCAACACTATATAGGGTAAATAAAACAAGGGCTAGGGAGGGAATTCTTCTAAGCATGGTGAATTATTGGTTGTTTTACAAACGTACAATAAGCTCCCGTATTGCGACTAAATCCGACAATAATTTTTCCAGCAAGCTTAAATCCAACATATTGGCGCCATCACTTTTGGCATTGGCAGGGTCAAAATGGGTTTCCATAAAAAGGCCATCCACCCCGGCCGCTATGCCGGCACGGGCCATGGTTCCAATAAGTGCGGGTCTACCCCCGGTTACCCCAGAGGATTGGTTAGGCTGCTGTAGGGAGTGGGTAACGTCCAATACCACCGGTGCATATTGCCTCATGGTGGGAACACCCCTAAAGTCCACCACCATATCTTGATAGCCAAACATAGTTCCCCGATCGGTGATCCAAGCTTTTTCATTACCACTTTCGGTAATCTTGGTTACCGCATGTTTCATGCTTTCCGGACTCATGAACTGCCCTTTTTTAATGTTTACGGTTTTTCCGGTTTTGGCCGCGGCAACCAATAAATCGGTCTGGCGGGCTAGAAAAGCAGGAATTTGGAGCACATCAACATAGGCAGCGGCCATTTCAGCATCCTGTTCCGTATGGATGTCGGTTATGGTGGGTACGCCAAAGGTTTTGGAAACTTTTTGTAATATTTTCAATGCTTTTTCATCACCTATTCCGGTAAATGAATCCAATCGACTTCGGTTCGCCTTTTTAAAACTACCCTTAAAAACATAAGGTATGTTAAGGGCATCCGTTATAGCGACCACGCGCTCTGCAATACGTAAGGCCATATCCTCCCCTTCAATAGCGCAAGGGCCTGCCAAAAGAAAAAAGTTGTCGCTAGTTGTATGTTTTAGCTGCGGAATGAGACTTAATTGCATGAGTATAAGTTTTCGGCAAAAATACTATTTTGAGAAAGTTTCTGTTACTATACTACCCAAATTAACCTACAATGCAAAAAATTATTCTATTATTTGGTGTGCTCTCCTTTGGTCTGTTACAGGGTCAATTTGGAAAGAACTGCGAAGTTCGGCAATGGAAGATCAATGGTTTTAGTCCGGGTATCGAATATGAGCAGGGGATAGGGGTAAACACCACCTTTGATGTGCGTCTGGCCTTGCAACCTGCTTTGGATCCTGCAGTGGCATCCCCTTTACAGGATGTTGCCATTTTCCCCGCCCTCACTCTGCAGACCCGCTTTTACCATAATTTGGGACAACGGTTCCAAAATGGGAGAAAAGCCTTTGGAAATTCTGGTAATTATGTAGCTCCTACCGTAGCGATTTTTGCACCTGAGACCCGTTTTGCGAACGAAAGGCTGGTAGAAGGACCACAAGGCTATGGCGGTCTGGTCTATGGAATTCAGCGTACTATTGGCGATGGTTTCAGCATTTCAATTGATGCTGGGGCAGGATATTATGTTGGTCCTTTTAGGGGTGGAATTTATCCTGTGGCAAATGTGAGTATCGGTTGGATCGTAAGTGAAAAACGCTGGTGTGTAGGCAGATAGACATTTGATTTTACAAACCCTATTTTTTTCTTAAAAAATGGGCAGCTCAAGTGATCTTTATCTACTAAAATTTAAGTTTGGGTAACTAAAACCCGACTAATGAAAAAGCTTTTATGCTGTGCACTACTTCTTTGCAGTGCAACTTTCCTATCTGCCCAGCGTTCGTTGGAAAAGGGACCCAAAACCAAAATTGTGGAACCCGCCCAAGTTCGGTTTAACCTATTAACCCCGGGCGTGGACATTGAAATTGGCATTGCTAAGAACCAAACTGTTTTTGGTGGGTTAGGCCTTGGTTTCGCCTATTATGAAGAAGGCTATGCTTTTGGTCTAGCGCTAAACGCAGAGTACAGGTACTATTACAATTTTAAAAAAAGAATACGACAGAACAAGGTCATCGCAGGAAATTCCGGGAATTACATTGGAGCTGCACGTGCTATTTTCTTTGACCCATTGATTTTGGCAACCAATATTCCGGGGAACGATTTTAATATTGGGTATTATGGCGCCATTTACGGCATTCAAAGAACGTTCAAAAAAGGGTTGAACATCGATATTTCTAGCGGAGTGGGCTATTATTTAGGAGATGGCGCGTTATCGGGCATTGGCCCAATTTTAAATGTTAAGATAGGATGGATAGCCACTAAAAGAAAATCCAAAGGGATTTATCATAAGTGATACTAGTAAACTTTCATTGGAATCCTCTAAAAATCAATAAGATAAAAATAACATGCCTTTGTGCTACGCTCAAAGATTTAGCAGTATCTTTGCACGCTTAAAAATGCGGTTATGTCCAAAATAAAGAATATTGCTATTATTGCCCACGTTGACCACGGTAAGACGACCTTGGTGGACAAGATCATGTACCATTGCCAATTGTTTCGTGAAAACGAGAACAAGGGTGACCTTATTTTGGACAACAACGATTTGGAACGGGAACGTGGTATTACCATTGTTTCCAAGAACGTTTCGGTAATTTACAAGGACACCAAAATAAATATCATCGATACCCCAGGTCACGCCGATTTTGGTGGTGAAGTGGAACGTGTCTTGAATATGGCGGATGGTGTATTGTTATTGGTAGACGCTTTTGAGGGCCCTATGCCGCAAACCCGCTTTGTATTGCAAAAAGCCATTGATTTGGGTTTAAAACCCTGCGTGGTCATCAATAAGGTGGATAAGGAAAATTGTACCCCAGAAGAGGTTCATGAGAAAGTCTTTGACCTCATGTTCGAATTGGGTGCCGAAGAATGGCAGCTCGATTTCCCAACCGTATATGGTTCCGCCAAGCAGAACTGGATGAGTGAAGATTGGCAAAAGCCAACAGATAATATTGAACCTTTATTGAATATGGTCATCGACCATGTGCCAGAGTTTAAACCACAAGAGGGGTCTACACAAATGTTGATCACCTCCTTGGACTTTTCTTCATTTACAGGAAGAATAGCCATTGGAAGATTGACTCGCGGTAACCTTAAGGAAGGACAACAAGTGTCGTTAGTGAAGCGGGACGGCTCCATTGTAAAGTCTAGAATCAAGGAGTTGTTCATTTTTGAAGGATTGGGCAAACAAAAGGTCCAAGAAGTGAAAACCGGGGATATTTGTGCCTTAGTTGGGGTAGAAGGGTTTGAAATAGGGGATACGGTTGCGGATATTGAAAATCCGGAAAAGTTAAAGACCATCGCCATTGACGAACCCACCATGAGTATGCTCTTTACCATTAACGATAGTCCATTTTTTGGAAAGGATGGAAAATTTGTGACCTCTCGCCATATTAAGGAACGTCTGGAAAAAGAGTTGGAAAAGAATTTAGCACTTCGTGTAGAAGAAACGGACAGTGCGGATAAGTTTATGGTTTTTGGCCGTGGGGTATTGCACCTTTCCGTATTAATAGAAACCATGCGTCGCGAAGGTTACGAATTGCAGATAGGCCAGCCACAGGTAATCATCAAAGAAGTGGATGGTGTCAAATGCGAACCTGTAGAGCATTTGACCATCGATTTGCCGGAAGAAGTATCCGGTAAGGCAGTAGAAATGGTATCCATACGCAAGGGGGAAATGACCAGTATGGAGGCCAAAGGTTCCCGTATGTTGTGCGAGTTTATCATTCCATCCCGGGGTATTATCGGCTTACGTAACCAACTGTTGACCGCAACGGCTGGCGAGGCCATTATGGCACACCGCTTTTTGGAATACCAACCATTGAAAGGAGAGATTGCGCAGCGTAACAACGGTTCTTTGGTTTCTATGGAAAATGGTTCCGCCATTCCGTATTCGATTGATAAATTACAGGACCGTGGAAAATTCTTTGTAGATCCGGGAGAGGATATCTATGAAGGTCAGGTCATCGGGGAGAATTCCCGTGCCGATGATATGACGGTAAACGTAACCAAGACCAAAAAACTATCCAATGTACGCTCTTCCGGTGCAGATGATAAAGCAAAGATCGTTCCGGCGATAAAATTTTCTTTGGAAGAAGCGTTGGAATACATTCAGAAAGACGAGTATGTAGAGGTTACACCAAGCCACCTTCGTTTGCGAAAAATCTACCTTAAGGAGGTCGATAGAAAGCGGAATAAGATAACGTAGTTTAGTAGACGGTAGACAGTAGACAGCAAATGGTAGACAGCACTTTGGTTCCTGTATCTTGCCTCTTT
>CALGQU010000050.1 GCA_937959125.1 uncultured Croceitalea sp. | reverse complement strand
ACTACAATTGGTTATTGAACTGGATGGGTATTCCCATGAAATACAGGAAGTCTGGGAAAAAGATGTTAAGAAAACAGAAAAGTTGAATTCGCTGGGAATCCACGTACTACGATTTTCGGATCATCAAGTCATGAACGATATTGAAAATGTGTTGAGACATATCCAAGACTATATCTTGACTTTTGAGGAAAACGGAAACACACCTCCAAGTATATACCCTGAATGACACCTCCCTTACTCCCTCCTTGTTAGGAGGGAAACTCAAACCTTAAAGCTGAAATTCTGATTGTCATTATTACTTAATGGGAAAAATCTTGGACTCTTTGTAATACGTAATTTCTCCCTCTGGAAATCATCACCTCCCCTTTCTAAAGAATGAGTTCCCCCTCTAATAAGCATGTGCTAAGCCTCGCTGAAGAAAGGGTATTAAGGATACTACAATGAATATAATTAAATTCAAAAACCACTAGATTAGACAATAAGTTTCCCCACATAACATATCAGACCTGTCAAGAGCATGAGTTTCCCCTCTAGAAAGAGGGGATTAAGGGGTGTGTACTACCATCAAATTTTTAACGGTTATTGTAGACTATATCTTAATCTTTGAAGAAAACGGGAATACGCCTCCAAGTATTTACTCTGAATGACACCTCCCTTACTCACTCTTTATTAGGAGGGAAACTCAAACTTATGGCTCTTAAGCTAGGCCAATAAAGAATTACTATATCGAACGGAAAACTGTATGGAAGAGCTAGAGATAATAAAAGGTACACTAGAAAACACAGCTTCTTTAAACAACCAGATGTAAAAAAAAATAATTTAAAAAGAGTTAAAAAATCTAAATAAACGGTTAAAAACAAAATACTCGCAATCTTCTCTTTAACTTTTCCCCGTTAAACAGAACGATTTAATACGACGAGGTCAATTAAAAACTATCAACAACCTCCGTTAAAAACTGTTTTAAACCACGATACAAAAAGGAGTAAAAAAACGTAAATTTGCATTTTACTTTTTGCAAAAGAACGCTACTGTATGATTCATTTCTTCGGGGATATGGCAACCAAGGTTTTTGCCGTCCAAACTGCACAAGAAATCACTTCTGAAAACGAAAAAAAATTGATATGGTTGTTTGGCAACCAACCTAAACTCAACGTGGCGTCTCTGGACGCCTTTTTTATTGGGCCCAGGGCTGCCATGATTACCCCTTGGAGTACCAATGCTACGGAAATTACCCAAAACATGGGAATTACGGGCATTCTCCGTATTGAGGAATTCCAAAGCGTAGCAGCATCCTTCACGGATTTTGACCCTATGATTTCCCAAAAATACACGGGCTTGACTCAAGATATTTTTACTATAGATATACAGCCCGAAGCCATTTTGCCCATTGATGATATTGCCGCCTATAACCAAAAGGAAGGCTTGGCGTTAAGTGATGAGGAAGTCGACTACCTTAACGGTCTTTCCAAAAAAATGGGACGTAAACTCACGGATTCCGAAGTCTTTGGTTTTAGTCAGGTGAACTCCGAACACTGTCGCCATAAAATATTCAACGGTACTTTTGTTATTGACGGGGAAGAAAAACCAACATCACTCTTTAAGCTCATTAAAAAGACCTCGCAGGAAAATCCCAACGATATTGTTTCCGCCTATAAAGACAATGTAGCTTTTATAAAAGGGCCTACCGTTACCCAATTTGCCCCAAAAACGGCGGACAAACCAGATTTTTATCAGGAAGAAGAATTTGATTCCGTAATTTCCCTAAAGGCAGAAACCCATAATTTTCCAACTACCGTAGAGCCTTTTAACGGTGCTGCAACAGGATCCGGAGGGGAAATACGGGATAGATTGGCAGGCGGTAAAGGATCTTTGCCTTTGGCGGGTACTGCCGTGTATATGACAGCCTATTCCCGCTTGGAAACCAAGCGTCCATGGGAAAACGGGATGGCGGAACGCGAATGGCTCTACCAAACTCCTATGGATATCTTGATCAAGGCCTCCAATGGTGCTTCGGATTTTGGAAACAAATTTGGACAGCCCTTGATTACGGGCTCCGTACTTACGTTTGAGCATGCGGAAGATGGCAGACGTGTTGCCTATGATAAAGTCATCATGCAGGCTGGGGGTATTGGCTATGGCAAGGCAGACCAAGCCTTAAAGGATAAACCCGAGGCTGGTGATAAAATCGTTATCCTAGGTGGTGACAATTACCGCATTGGTATGGGTGGTGCCGCGGTTTCCAGTGCGGATACCGGGGAATTCAGTTCTGCCATAGAATTGAATGCCGTGCAACGCTCCAATCCAGAGATGCAGAAGCGTGCGGCCAATGCCATTAGAGGTATGGTGGAAAGTGATGTGAATTCCATTGTTTCCATTCACGATCATGGTGCCGGGGGCCACCTCAACTGCCTATCGGAATTGGTGGAGGAAACGGGCGGCAAAATCGATTTGGATAAACTCCCGGTGGGTGACCCTACCCTATCCGCTAAGGAAATCATTGGCAACGAATCCCAGGAACGTATGGGTCTGGTCATTGGAAAAGACGATGCTACCTTACTGAAAAATATTGCCCAAAGGGAACGGTCCCCCATTTATGAAGTGGGTGATGTTACGGGCGATGACCGTTTTACCTTTGAATCCAACACCACAGGTGAAAAACCAATGGACGTAAACCTTTCCGATATCTTTGGAAGTTCGCCTAAAACCATATTGACCGATACCACGGTATCCCGCACCTATGCCAATGCCGACTATACCTTGGAGCACTTCCATGACTATCTGGAACAGCTGTTACAATTGGAGGCCGTTAGCTGCAAGGATTGGCTGACCAATAAAGTGGATCGCTGTGTGGGTGGTCGGGTAGCCAAGCAACAATGTGCTGGTCCTTTACAATTGCCGTTGAACAATATGGGCGTTATGGCCTTGGATTTTAAAGGGAAGGAAGGGATTGCCACCAGCATTGGCCACTCCCCCATTTCTGGTCTTATTGACCCATCTGCCGGAAGTAAAAACAGTATTGCGGAAGCCTTGACCAATATCATTTGGGCACCTTTAAAAGACGGATTGCAATCGGTTTCCCTTTCCGCCAATTGGATGTGGCCATGTAAAAATGAAGGCGAGGATGCGCGACTTTACGAAGCCGTCCAAGCCATTTCCGATTTTGCCATCAATTTAGGCATCAACGTACCTACCGGAAAGGATTCCCTTTCCATGAAACAAAAATATAAGGATGGTGATGTCATCAGTCCCGGTACGGTCATTATCTCCGCCGCGGCCCATTGCAACGATATTACCAATGTGGTGGAGCCCGTATTGCAAAAGAAAGGCGGCCCTATCTACTATATCAATTTTTCCAAGGACGCCTATAAACTGGGTGGTTCCAGCTTTGGACAGGTGCTAAATGCAGTGGGTAACCAAGCGCCCAGCATACAGGACGATGCCTATTTTAAAAAGGCCTTCAACGCCATTCAAACACTCATTAAAAAGGGTCATATCGTTGCCGGTCATGATGTGGCATCAGGTGGATTGATTACGACACTCCTGGAATTGTGTTTTGCCGATATGGATTTGGGTGCGGAATTGGACGTGTCCGGTTTAGGGGAGTCGGATACCATAAAACTCCTGTTTGCTGAAAATGCCGGAATCGTTTTTCAGGCAAAGGATACCACCGTAGAATCTCTTTTAGAAGAAGAAGGTATCGATTTCAAAAAAATAGGGATGGTGACCCAAAAAGCTACTTTGACCATCAAAAACGGGGGTATGGAAATGGGCTTAAATGTGGCCTCCTTAAGGGACACCTGGTTTAAGACGTCCTATTTGTTAGATGACAAACAAACCGCAAACGGACTGGCCAAAGACCGCTACGATAACTATAAGGCGCAGCCTTTGGTCTATAATTTTCCAAAGAATTTTACGGGCAAGTTGTCCCCTCAAGGGCAATCGATAGGTCAGAACAAGGCCTCGACTACGCTCGACCGA
>CALGQU010000049.1 GCA_937959125.1 uncultured Croceitalea sp. | reverse complement strand
TGGCACCGCTACCGCAATCACTCTTATAATGGATAATGGTACGGCCGGTGACGGGAGTGCTGATTTTACAATACAGTTTGACAATATAAGGCTGTGTAGCAACGGTAGTTCTGATGGAGATATGGATGGCTCTTCGGGCTGTACCACTGGAGCAGTTGCCGCTACCGTTTTACCTCTTGATTTTGAAGGATGCGAATCTTTTGTGTCCGCATTTTCCAGTATTGGAGATGGTGGTGTGATACCAAGTTTAACCGCGAATCCTTCCCAATCCGGTATTAATACTTCAGATAATGTCCTAAGGGTAGTCCGCGCAAGTGGCATTAATAGATGGGGTGGTGTTCAAAATAGTTTTCCACAAGGAGTAATAGATATTACAACCCAAGTGTTTAGAATCAAGGTTTTCTCAAGTTTACCAGATGTTACCTATAGATTTGAGTTAGCTTTAGATCCTCAAACTGAACCTGTAACGGGGAACCCTGCCCCAGTCTTTCGCCAAGTATCTGGAGGAGCCAATACCTGGACAGAGATTGAGTTTACATTTACCAATCTCCCTGCCACTCCTACCACCTATAATCAATTGGTCATAAAACCAGATAATCCTGAAGGTTCGGATGGAGATACTACTTCTGAAGAACAGGTATTTTATTTTGATGATCTAAGATTGGAATAAAAATATTTTTAATCAACACAAATAGCAAGCAAGAGTCGGTTCTCAAAGAGTTGCTGACTCTTGCTAAAATGGGGAATTATAAGGTATGTGTGCGAAGGAAATCTATATAGGTAAATCAAGATTGGTTAACAATCAAAAGGAAGTTTCAGGAAAGCTGGTGACGTTTGAAAACGAGGACTACTACAAGATTTCCAATTACGATGGAATGCGTCCATTTTTTATGAGCATTGTGAGTGACTCCAATCATTGGATGTTCATTTCTAGTAATGGAGGACTTTCGGCAGGTAGAAAAAACTCGGAATCTGCCTTATTTCCCTACTATACGGATGATAAGATAACGGAATCCGCGGATATCACGGGTAGTAAAACCATTATCCAGATCCATGCAGAAGAAGGGATTCAGCTTTGGGAACCATTTTCATCACGGTATACGGGCCTATATAACATCCAACGGAATTTATACAAGAATACCTTGGGTAACAAGATTGTATTTGAGGAAATCAATGAAGATTTAAAATTAACTTTTAGATACCACTGGAATTCCAGTAGCGAATATGGCTTTGTTAGAAAAGCTTCCCTGCACAACTCCAATGAGCGAAACGTTATCACAACCGTTTTAGACGGCATCCAGAACCTAATGCCCGATGGGGTGGCATCCGCCATACAAAATGCCAGTAGCAATCTAGTGGATGCTTACAAACGAAACGAACTGGTCGAAGACCTTGGTTTGGGAATCTATACCTTGAGCGCGATTATCGTGGATAAAGCAGAGCCTAGTGAGGCTTTAAAATCAACAACGGTTTGGTCTACCGGAATAGCCGGTAAATATTTGGTATCCTCCTTACAGCTGGATGCTTTTAGAAATGGGCATGACATTATACAAGAAACAGATATCAAAGCGGAGAAAGGTGCCTATTTTGTTTGTGCTGATGTTGCCTTAAAACCAAAAACTTCCAAAGAGTGGATGATGGTTGCGGAAGTGAATCAATCCAAGATCGCTATCGCCCAAATTTCTAACAACCTTAAAGAAAATGCAGCGTTATCAAATGTTATAGCTGCCAATATAAAGAAGGGTTCCCATCGTCTTTTTGAACTCAATTGTGCTGCTGATGGCCTACAGTTGACCGCAGATACAAGAAGAAACACAAGACATTTTTCCAATGTGCTGTTCAATATCATGCGCGGAGGTATTTTTGATGACAACTACCAAGTAGAATTGGCTGATTTTAAAGCCTATCTACACAGGGCAAATACAACGGTTTATAAGGAAGTAAAAGCGATTCTTGAATCCTTCTCCCAACAACTTTCCGTTAAGGAATTAAAAGAAAGAACGGAAAGTATTCCGAACCCGGATTTTAGGCGTTTGCTCTTGGAGTATTTGCCTTTAAAATTCAGTAGGAGGCACGGTGATCCAAGTAGACCTTGGAATAAATTTTCCATAAATACGGAAACGGAAGATGGAGAAAAAGTATTGGATTATGAAGGCAACTGGCGCGATATTTTCCAGAATTGGGAGGCCTTGGCCCATTCCTATCCGGCCTTTATTGACAGCATGATCCACAAATTTTTAAATGCGTCAACATTTGATGGCTACAACCCGTATCGCGTAACCAAGGATGGTTTTGATTGGGAAACCATAGAACCGGACGACCCATGGTCCTATATTGGGTATTGGGGTGACCATCAAATTATCTATCTCTTAAAGTTTTTAGAGTTTATAGAGAACCACTATCCCCAAAAACTGGAGGCCTATTTTCAAGAAGACATTTTTGTATATGCCAACGTACCGTATAAAATAAAGGAGTATAGTGCCATCCTGGCCAATCCAAAAGACACCATCATTTTTGACGAAACCTTGGATGCTCAAATACGGAGTATTAGAGAACAAAAAGGAGCGGATGGGGCTTTGATACATGCAAAAGACGATATATATCGGGTCAACCTTTTAGAAAAGCTTCTTGCTACGGTACTGGCCAAGGTTTCCAATTTTATTCCAGAAGGCGGTATTTGGATGAATACCCAACGCCCAGAATGGAATGATGCCAACAATGCCCTGGTGGGCAATGGCGTATCTATGGTGACGCTCTACTATTTGAGAAGGTTTTTAAAGTTCTTTGAAGGCCTTGTTGAAAATATGTCCGATGATAGCTATGCTGTTTCTATGGAACTCCTGGAATGTTTCAACACCATAAGGGCAGTTCTTATAAAACAACAGCACGTTCTTAAAGGGAAAATATCGGATACGGATAGAAAGACGGTGATGGATGGTCTGGGTACCGCCGGAAGTACGTATAGGGAAAAAGTGTATGCATCAGGATTTAGTACTAAAAAAAGTAGCCTGACAAAGGCAGACCTTGCCCAATTCATAACGACAAGCTTACGTTATTTGGAGCATAGTATTAATGCCAACCAACGGGAAGATAAGATGTACCATGCTTACAATCTGATGACCGTTACCAGCAATACCGAAGTGTCCATATCCTATTTATCGGAAATGTTGGAAGGTCAAGTCGCCGCTTTAAGTGCGGGTTATATTTCAGGTAAGGCCGCATTGGAACTCTTGGACGGGTTAAAGAACAGCGCACTGTTCAGACATGATCAGTACAGTTATATTTTATATCCCAATAAAGACCTACCCCGTTTTGTGGAAAAGAACAATATTCCCCCAGCAAGAATTCAAGCGTCTACATTGGTAGAGCGATTGTTGGATGATGGGATCTCCAAAATTGTGGAAAGGGATACCAGTGGCGAGTATCACTTTAACGGAAGCTTTAACAATGCAGACAGTTTAAAAGCAGCTTTAGCCACACTTCCCGAAGAATACGGTACGT
The DNA here is from genome assembly GCA_937959125.1 of uncultured Croceitalea sp. Lineage (GTDB taxonomy): Bacteria > Bacteroidota > Bacteroidia > Flavobacteriales > Flavobacteriaceae > Croceitalea. The sequence goes on along the minus strand of CALGQU010000049.1, from coordinate 9,948 downwards.
TAGTCGAAAAAGACAGGTCCATGCTTCTCGACATTTTTGAAGAAGTGTTTGACCATAAATCCTTTACGGGCCGTTCCGGTACCTTCTTTGGATATGAAGGCTTGGGATCTATTTATTGGCATATGGTATCCAAACTACAATTGGCGGTACAAGAAACATGTTTACGGGCTTTAAAGGAGGAAGAAAGCGAAGAAGTTATTGGACGATTGTTGGAACACTACTATGAGATCAATGAAGGTATTGGGGTGCATAAATCACCAAAACGCTATGGTGCCATTCCAACGGATCCCTATTCCCATACCCCGGCAGGAAAAGGGGCACAACAACCCGGGATGACCGGACAGGTAAAGGAAGATATCCTTAGCCGATTTGGGGAACTTGGGGTTTTTGTAGAGAATGGATGTTTATCGTTCAATCCTTCACTCTTACGAAAAGAAGAATTTCTAACATCGCCGGCAACATTTACTTATACCAATATAAACAGGGAAGTACGGTCTTTTGATTTGGAAGCGGGTTCGCTGTGCTTCACCTACTGCCAAGTGCCCATCATCTTTAAAATGGGGACTTCCAAAAAAGTAGAAGTAATGCTCAAAGGAAACGGGACCAAACTTTTTGATAATACGCTACAAATGGATAAAGAGACCAGTTCCCTTTTGTTTGACAGGATTGGGGAAATAGAAAAAATTATAGTATCGATTCCTTAAACAAAAACAGTATGAAAGATAGTATTAAAAATTTGGGTGTTGTCATGTGTATATCACTGGTAGTACTATTATTCGCATGTAAAAGGAACGAACAAAAAGATAGTAAAGAAGAAACAGTGAAAGAAAAACCAAGCCTAACCGCCAAAGATATTTTAGGAAACAGTTCATATTTAGCTATGTCCTATGGAGGATACAGACAGGTAGATCATGATATTGAACCAACCCTAGCGGAACTTAAGGAGGATATGAAAATTCTCCATGCCATGGGTATTCGTATCATCAGGACCTATAAGGTACATTTGCCGCACGCGGCCAATGTATTGCAGGCTATTAAAGAATTAAAAAAGGAAGATCCCGGTTTTGAAATGTATGTCATGCTGGGGGCATGGATAGACTGCAAGAACGCTTGGACCGATTTAGAACCTGATCACGATCAAGAAAGTGAACGCAATGCAGTGGAGATTGCAGAAGCGGTACGGTTGGCGAATGCTTATCCGGATATTGTTAAGGTGCTGGCCGTGGGTAACGAAGCCATGGTCAAATGGGCGGCTAGTTACTTTGTACAGCCTTGGGTAATCTTAAAATGGGTCAATCATTTACAAGAGCTAAAGAAATCTGGGGAGTTGTCCAAAGACCTATGGGTAACCAGTTCGGACAATTTTGCGTCTTGGGGTGGTGGTGATGCCGAGTACCATGTGGATGACTTGAACAAGTTGATCAAAGCCGTGGATTTCCTTTCCGTACATACCTATCCTATGCACGACACCCACTATAATCCTACATTTTGGGGAGTGCCCGTAGATGAACAAGAATTTCTGGAAATCGAAAAAATAAATGCCGCTATGTTACGTGCTAAAGGGTATGCCATGTTGCAATACCATAGCGTAAAAAGGTATATGGAAAGTTTGGGTGTCAATAAACCCATCCATATTGGAGAGACGGGTTGGGCCACAACATCAAATGGACATTACGGTCCAGAAGGATCCAAAGCTACGGACGAGTATAAAGAAGCTTTGTACTATGAACATTTAAGGGATTGGACCAATGCCGAAGGAATTTCCTGTTTCTATTTTGAAGGTTTTGACGAGCAATGGAAAGATGCTGCCAATCCCTTGGGTTCTGAAAACCATTTTGGGTTGATCAATTTAAAAAGCGAGGCAAAATATGTTTTGTGGGATGCTGTGGACAAAGGAATGTTCAAAGGACTCACCAGGGATGGAAAAGAAATTACCAAGACTTTTGGTGGAGACAAGGAAAAACTGATGGCAGCAGTACTAACACCTCCAAACAAATGAAACTAAAAGACGCTATAGACCCCAATAAAAATAGATTGCATGGCTTGGTCCTTGGCCTAAACGTTTTGCTGGTATTGATCGGTTTGCAAAGTTGTATGGAAATAAAAGAAAATCTGGACATAACGGTTTATGAAACGGCTTCCAACGGCAATAAGCTTATGGAGCTAACGGACTTTTCAAGTGAAGGGATAGGTGTGCGGATAACCATAGATACCACAAAGGCCTACCAAAAGATAACCGGTTTTGGAGGATCTTTTACTGAAGCTTCTGCCTCTTTATTGAATCGCTTAAGTAAGGCCAAACGGAACAAGGTTTTAGAAGCCTATTTTGGGGATAATGGGGCAAAATATTCCCTTACCAGAACACATATGAATTCCTGTGATTTTTCGCTGGACAACTATTCGTATGCTCCAGTTGCGGGTGATACCGATTTACAACATTTTTCCATTACAGAGGATGAAGATGATATCATCCCCATGATCAAAGATGCGATGGCCATTTCTACCGAGGGATTTAAGATCGTTTCTTCCCCCTGGACCGCTCCACCTTGGATGAAAGATAATAAGGATTGGCGTGGTGGAAAATTATTGCCGGAGTATCAAGATACATGGGCCTTATTTTTTTCAAAATATCTTGATGCGTATAAAACGAAAGGAATTGATATCTGGGGATTCACCGTGGAGAATGAACCCCTTGGAAATGACAGTAATTGGGAAAGCATGCATTTCACGGCACAAGAAATGACCGATTTTGTCCAAAACCATTTGGGACCAAAATTGGAAGAAGATGGACATGAAGTGAAAATACTGGGGTATGACCAGAATAGGGAACACTTGAAGGAATGGGTAGATGCCATGTACGCCAATGAACAGTCGTCCCAATATTTTGATGGTACCGCCATACATTGGTATGCCAGCACTTTTGAAGTTTTTCCGGAAGCATTGCAGTATGCGCATGAAAAAGCCCCGGGCAAGTATTTGATACAAACGGAAGCTTGTGTAGATGCAGAAATCCCAAAATGGCAGGATGATGCTTGGTATTGGAAAAAAGAAGCGACCGATTGGGGTTGGGATTGGGCCCCGGAGGCAGATAAACACTTACACCCCAAATATGCCCCGGTCAATAGATATGCCAGGGATATCATAGGATGCCTTAACAATTGGGTAGATGGCTGGATCGATTGGAATATGGTTTTAGATAGACAAGGAGGTCCCAATTGGTTTAAAAACTGGTGTGTGGCCCCGGTAATCGTTGATCCCGATAATGATGAGGTATATTTTACGCCCATTTATTATGTAATGACACATTTTAGCAAGTTTATACGACCCGGCGCAGAACGCATCGATGTAAAATCATCCGATGAAGGGCTATTGGTTACCGCGGCCAAAAATCCGGACGGGACCATTGCCGTGGTCATATTCAATGAAAGTGAGGACAAAAAGAATATCACCATCGCCTTAGGCGAAAAAACCAGTGCTATTGCCATCAATGCAAAAGCGATACAGACCATACAAATTAAATAGGTAATACAACACTTAAGAAGTGAGGTGCCGCTAAAACTAAACATAGGATTATGAGTAAAGTAACACTAGTTAAGGACAAAGTCCCTGTAGGGCAAAAAGCCGCTTTTGGAGCGGGCCATTTTATACTCAATATTTTACCGGGAACACTTGGTGTGTTTATTCAGTTTTTCTTACTCACAGCTTGGGGGGTCGACCCACTTTGGGCCGGACTTTTAGGGGGATTACCTAGAATATTTGATTCGATTACGGATCCCATAATGGGTTTCATTTCGGACAATACCAAATCCAAATGGGGACGCAGAAGGCCCTATATTTTTGTGGGAGCCATCATTAGTGGTATTCTTTTCTTTCTGATGTGGCAAATAGATGATAATGCATCACAATCTTATATTATTTGGCATGTGATGATATTACAACTGTTGTTCCTTATTGGGAATACGATGTTTGCGACACCTTTGGTGGGGCTGGGATACGAAATGACATCGGACTATAACGAAAGAACACGCTTAATGGCGTTTTCAAATACCATGGGACAAATAGCTTGGATTATCGTTCCTTGGTTATATGTGATCATTCCAGATTCTGAAACATTCAATACCCAAACGGAGGGCGTGCGTACGATGGCCCTTATCGTTGGTGCCATGTGTATTGTCTTTGGAATTCTTCCCGCAATTTTCTGTAGGGGGATTGATGCGGCCAACATGGAAAACAGAAAGGAAATCAACTTTAAGACCCTTGCGGCAAATATGAAGGATTTATGGGCCGGAATTTTACAGGTTTCCAAAAATAAACCTTTTATGAAATTGTGCGGTGCCACTTTTTTGGTTTTTAATGGGTTTCAATTAGTTGCCGCTTTTGGGGTATTCATTATTGTTTTTTATATGTATAACGGCAGTTATGAAATGGCCGGTACTTGGCCAGCATGGTTCAATACCATTAACGCCATGCTTACGGCATTTTTGGTTATTCCAATTATCTCAAGAATGGCAAACAAATGGGGAAAACGCAAAGCCTTTATTATTTCCACATTTTTGTCCATAGTTGGGTATACCCTAAAATGGTGGGGCTTTGATAAGGAACTGAACAGCCAATTCAATCAAACCGGATTTGGCAGAAGCCTAAACTCTGGAATAGGCTCCCTATTTGAATGGTTGAACCCGTTTTTGGACAGTGTTGGCATGTCTTGGTTCTCTATTGATCCCGGAAGTGAGGTTCCATGGTTGATTTTTGTGCCTATTCCGCTATTTGCTTTTGGAATGGGGGGCTTGTTTACCTTAATGATGTCCATGACAGCCGACGTTTGCGATTTGGATGAATTGGAAAATGGTATGCCTAGAAAAGAGGGGACCTTTGGGGCTATTTATTGGCTAATGGTCAAGATAGGACAGTCTATAGCGCTTGTTTTGGGTGGCGTTATTTTAAGTATCGTAGGCTTTGACCCCAATGTTACCGAACAAAGTTTAGAGACTATGAATGGATTGCGTATAGCCGATATCATAGTGCCATCCGCTACCGCGGCTTTGGCCATTTGGGTCATGTGGAAATATAGTTTAAACGAGGCTAGGGCAAAAGAAATCAAGGCAGAATTAGTAGCACGAAGAGGGGAATTGTAAAAGTATTTAAAGAGATATTATAATGTCGTATAGGGAAGGTCATCATTTTTCAATTGCCAAGCATAATTACAGTGGACATGCTGGAGTCGATTTTAACAAAATTAGCGGGGAAGAACTTAAGGAATTATGGTTGGAAACCGTACAGAATGGCATGCACGGCCTATGCTTTAGCATGTATGAAGATGGGCAAAAACCAGGCGATGTCATTACCGTAGCCCAGGTACAACGACGCATACAGATCATCAAACCGTACACAAAATGGGTGCGTTCCTTTTCATGTATCGAAGGAAATGAACATATACCAAAGATTGCCAAAGAACATGGCCTAAAAACCTTAGTTGGGGCGTGGTTGGGCGATGATTTGGAGATGAACGAAACAGAGATAGCCGCCTTGATCGCTTTAGGAAAAGAAGGCTACGTAGATATTGCTGCCGTGGGGAACGAGGTATTGTACCGCAATGAGTTAAGTAAAGAACAGCTTTTAGGGTATATCAAGCGTGTAAAAGAAGCGTTGCCTAATATTGAGGTAGGTTATGTAGATGCTTATTATGAGTTTACCCAACATCCAGAAATTGTGGACGCCACGGATGTTATTTTATCCAACTGCTACCCTTATTGGGAAGGATGCCCCATGGAATATGCCTTGAACCATATGCAACAGATGTACGGTCAAGCGGTAGATGCCGCTAGGGGTAAAAAGGTGATCATTACGGAAACGGGATGGCCAAGCCAAGGAAGCAGTTTAAAAGGGGCGATCTCCAATGCGGAAAATGCAATGAAGTATTTCATCAATTCCCAAGTATGGTCCGCAAAAGACGGTATTGAACTCTTTTATTTCTCTTCTTTTGACGAGTCTTGGAAAGTGGGCGCGGAAGGCGATGTAGGTGCCTATTGGGGCCTATGGGACAAACATGAAAACTTAAAGTTTTAAAGAGAATATTGGTTTATAATACAAACCAACTTTCAACGGTCGCTATAATTTGCTCGTCACCACTTGCATTAAAATCAAATTCATTGCTTTGCGCATTGTAGGTATACGCCTTGCCCCATTCCTCAATATTAAGGGCCACCTGTTCAATGCTGTCACAGATGAATTCCAATTCTGCGTTAGTGGTAATGGGATGCAAGGACAAACGGACCCAGCCCGGTTTATCCGTTAAGTTCTTACTTTCTATGTCGTTGATGATGCGTTTTGATGCTTCCCCATCCAATTCAAAAAGATAATGGCTATAGGTGCTGGCACAAGACCAACCTCCACGTACTTGTATGCCAAACCTGTCGTTTAAAAGGCGAACGACCAGATTGTAATGGACACCTTCCAATCCAAAGGATACGCAACCAATACGTTTTTCATCATTATCCCCTAAAATAAAAATACCGGGTATGGTTTTCAATCGTTTAAAGCAAAGGTCCAGCAGCTCTTCCTCGCGTTGGGCAATTTTAACGGGATCCATTTTTTCCTTTAGTCTAATGGCCAATGCGGTTCGCATGACCTGCAAAAACCCTGGGGTGCCACCATCTTCTTTGACCTCAATGTCGGTATGATACCCGTAGTCACCATTTGGGGTGGTCCATTTTACGTTTCCGCCGCCGGGAACATCCGGGCAGTTGGTATTATACAGTGATTGGTTAAAGACCAAAACGCCGCAAGTCCCAGGTCCTCCCAAAAATTTATGGGGGGAAAAACAAATGGCGTCCAAACGCTCTTCTTCATCCTCTGGGTGCATATTAATGGCTACATAAGGGGCTGATGCGGCAAAATCAACGATACAAATACCGTTATTGGCATGCATCACCTTTGCTAACTTATGATATGGGCTAATGATACCGGTTACATTGGAGCAAGCCGTAAATGCCCCAATTTTTAGTGGCCTGTCCGCATATTTTAAAACTTCTCTTTGTAGACTGTCCGGACAGATAAGGTTGTTTTCATCGCAGGGGACAATAACAACATCTGCAATGGTTTCCATCCAAGGCACATGATTGGAGTGGTGCTCCATGTGGGATATAAATACTACAGGACGTTCTTTTTCAGCAAGGGTAATTTTACTTTTGACCACATCTGGCCATCGCAATCCCATAATGCGTTGCAAGCGCGAGAGTACCCCGGTCATTCCAGTTCCAGAGGTCACCAAAATATCATTGGGACCTGCATTTACATGGTCTTTGATCACTTGTCTGGCATGCTTGTAGGCATAGGTGGACGCCTTACCGGTTTCGCTGGAAAAAGAGTGGGTATTGGCCACCATAGGACCTATGGTTTGGGTCATGGTCTCCTCTATGGGACCGTACAAACGACCACTTGCTATCCAATCTGTATAGCACAGTTTTTGGGTTCCGTAAACCGATTCAAAATATGCATCATTACCAATTACATCCCCTCTAAATTGAGAAAAATGTTTTTCTAAATCAGAAATAGCATTAGATTTTGCGATATTCTCAATGATCATGGTATTTTTTTGGATGGCTAAGCTACAAGTTAGGCTTCTATTTCCACTAAAAGTTCGTGAAAGGATTTGATTTTTTCATCCTCATTAACAAGCTTGTTCATACAGGCTTCCAAAAAGCGTAGGAAGGTCTTCTTTTCCTCCTCGTTAAAACCGTCCGTAAGGTATTTTATCACGGCAAATCGGTTGGGTTGGGTATCCTCCACCAAGGCTATACCTTTCTTGGTCAATTTTAAGCGTTTCTTTCTACGGTCCTCATTATCCTCAACTTGTTTTATCAAACCTTTTTCCAACAAAACGTTGATGAGGTTGGTAATGTTGGCCCGGGAAACATTTAGGGAATCTGCCAGTTCACTGGCCATTAAATCCTTTTTATGGTTTTCCCGTTTAAAAAACGGAAGATTCGGGTTATTGGCCAAATGCAATAAGATCAACCACTGTTGGGTGGTCAACCCTACTTTTTGATATACTTCATCACCAATCTTTTTCAACTGGTTCGATAAATCAAAAATGCTCAATACGATAGACTCTTCAATACTCTTCTTTATCATCTCTTTTTCCTTAACTTAACTAATCTTCATTGCAATTTTTACATTACTCTTTTACTTAGTGATAGCACGTATCACCTCTAATTGTGTTTTTATGAACAGTGCTTTGGAAGGTTCTTCCTTTTCAAAACTGTTGGCCGGATAGTGTGTGTGATTACTATAAGACGGTGCATAAAGTTCAAAGCGCTGCCTTGCATTATAATTTTGCATGGAAACCCTGGAACGGTAATCCCTTAGTGCCGCAATGTCTATATAACTATTAGCAACCATACTGATGCCCATCCCGGCCTCCGCTAAAATATGTCCCTCGTACCCCACTATTTTGGAAAGCCCATCCGTGGAGGCCATTGGAAAATCTATTCCTGATATACCGGCACTATTGGCAGAAACCACATATGCCATATTTTCAATGGCCCTTGCACGTTTGGCAATATCTTTATGGGTAAGCTGCGGACTCCCGGCTTCTGAGGAGGAATGTAAAAATACCTCTGCACCGCGCATCATCAAACATCTAGCAATTTCAGGATATAAAATCTCCTCGGATGCTATACAGGCCAACTTACCAAGTTTGGTATCCGCCACGGGAAATAGGGCCTCATAACCATATATGGCCACATAACGATCTAAAACGTCATGCGGGGTAGGGGCAAACATGGAGTTAAGCCTCCTGTACTTAAGTATCAATGTGCCTTCATCGTCAATGATGAAACTACTTTGAAAATATAGATTGGGAAAGTTGTCATCCAGCTCATAAAAATTACCGGACAAAAAAATGGATTGGGATTTACAAAACGCCTTCATCTTATGGAACAAAGGGTCTTCCGTGGTTAAACATGCTTTTTGCCGCCATTCGTCCAAACTTTCACCAAGTGGGAAGCTGGTCAAAAAATACTCCGGCAATACCACCAACTTTAACGCAGGACCTATAAACGCCTTGGAACCTCTTGTTTCCGCAAAAACCTGTTGCAGGGTTTCCTCCATTTTTGAATATGCCTCTTCCCTGTTTTTACAGCTATTGATAGCAATACATTCCGTTTGCAGGGCTAAGGATTTATATCTGGATGTCAAATTCAAAGATTCCAATTTTGTTTTCGTCTGTAAAAATAGTTAATAATGTTTACTACCTTGGCTTTAGTGCCTACCCAATCGATAAAAGGTAGGATAATACTTCCCTTTGCCCTTAATCTGTAAGCTTGAATTCCAATTTGGTCACGGGTTTATTGTTTGGAGGGGTCTTTCGTTCTATAAGCTGCCAGCTTACCCCGGCCGTATCCGTAAATACAAAGGAAGCCTCTCCAAATTCATTTTTTTGGATTTTTGAAGGCTTGAGTTGGTGTTCCGTAACCAATCGATGTACCATGTCTAACTTGGGGGTGTAGAAGGAGTGCAGGGTAATCCCTTTTTCCCCAATACGTTGGTTCCCGGATTTATTGGTTTTATCCCCACGGGGAATAAAGAATTTTAACTTTCCGCAAATGTTATTTGGAGACACAAATCCTTGGTACCAATGGCTGTAACCGGGAACCATCTGGAATACCCTTTTTGGACCTTTTAGCCAATCACCGTCCACGGTTGGCTCATCTTCTGCCTTTAGTCCCAATGCGGTAGACAGATATGCCATTTGATCCATAGAAGTGGCGTTGATGATAAAGTCGTGATGGGTAAATTCACTGGTCCTTAATTTGGTGTCCTTGGCCACGGTACCATAACCGGGTATGCTGTACCCGTAGCGTTGAAAGAATATATGGTTGAAAAATTGGCCATATACCCCGTTTTCCCTTACAAGTACGGGCCTGTTAAAGAAATCCCGCTCCCCCG
>CALGQU010000048.1 GCA_937959125.1 uncultured Croceitalea sp. | reverse complement strand
GCCAATAACGCCTTAAGACTCCGTTGCTGCGGATCGGGGTCTCTGTTTACCCCGTTTTCATAGGGATTCTCATTGGCATCCAAAAAAATCATATCCGTACCGGATGAGACATATTCATCCCTTGCGGATGAATAGGGTTTTAAGTTCTTTACGTTCTCACGGATGCAATCTTCTAATCTAAAGGGCATTGCGCTTCACTTTTATTTCCAAACGCTTAGTTTAAGCGTTGGGATCGTTTTTCACTGATTCTAATCGTAAACTCACTGCGTTCTTATGGGCAAACAAGCCTTCTGCTTCTGCCATTACTTCAACGGCTTTTCCCAGGTTCTGTATTCCTTGTTTCGTTATTTTCTGAAAAGTCATGCTCTTCATAAAACTGTCCAAATTTACCCCACTGTATTGTTTTGCATAGCCATTGGTAGGCAAGGTATGGTTGGTTCCGGAGGCGTAATCACCTGCGCTTTCCGGAGTATAATTGCCAATAAATACCGACCCGGCATTCCTAGTGTTTTCGATATAAAAATCCTCGTTCGACACACATACAATATAGTGTTCCGGTCCGTAAGTATTGATCAATTCTAAGGCCGTTGCATCATCTTTTACCAAAATGGATTTGCTATTGGCAATAGCTTGTGCTGCAATAGCCTTTCTTGGTAGTGCTTCTATCTGTTGCGCGACTTCTTTAGCCACAGCTGCAATCAATTGACTAGAAGTGGACACCAAAATGACCTGACTATCGACACCATGTTCTGCCTGACTTAGTAAATCCGAGGCTACAAAAGCGGCATTTGCAGTATCATCTGCAACCACAAGCAATTCGCTGGGACCAGCCGGCATATCTATGGCTACGCCATATTTGGTGGCTAATTGCTTGGCTACCGTAACGTATTGGTTACCCGGACCAAAAAGTTTATATACCCGGGGAACGGATTCCGTACCAAATGTCATACCCGCAACGGCCTGTATACCACCAATCTTAAAAATTTTGGTGATTCCGCATAAGTTGGCGGCGTAAAGAATGGCAGGATTTAGATTTCCGGAAGCATCGGGCGGGGAGCATAATACAATTTCTTGACATCCCGCTATTTTTGCGGGTATGGCCAACATTAAAATGGTAGAAAACAACGGGGCAGTGCCGCCCGGAATGTAAAGGCCGACTTTTTGAATCGGTCTTTTTTCTTGCCAGCAAGAAACACCATCCATTGTCTCTACCGTAACTTTTGGCGTTTTCTGTGCTTCGTGAAAACGTGCTATATTGGTAAACGCGACATCCATGGCCTCTTTTAAGTCTTGGGAAACCTCTTTATCGGCAGCATTCAACTCTTGTTGGGTAATCTCAAAATTATCAAGCGCTATACCATCAAACTTTTGGGTATACTTTTTTACCGCTTTATCACCATCCGCTTGAACTTCCTTGAATATTTGGGATACGGAAGCTTCAATGGCGTCTACGGTTTGGGTAGGGCGCTTTAAAATGGTGCCCCACTCCTCTGGTTTTGGGTAGTTGATCGTTTTCATTTGTTGGATTCCTTTAACATCATGATTACAGCACCATCTTTTCTATGGGGCATACCAGAATACCTTCGGCCCCCGCTTGTTTTAATTCATCAATAACCTCCCAAAAGGTGTCTTTTTGAACCACCGTGTGCACGGAACTCCAACCCTCTTCCGCCAGGGGCAATACCGTAGGGCTGCGCATACCGGGTAAGAGGTTGATAATACTATCCAACTTGTCGTTTGGCGCGTTCAAAAGCACGTATTTGGATTGTCTGGCCGTTAGAACCGATTGTATCCGAAACTGAAGCTGTTCCAATAATTTTCTTCGTTCTGCCGATATCTTTGGGGAAACCGCCAATACAGCCTCACTCTTAAGCATGACCTCTACTTCCTTTAAATTGTTCTTGAACAGGGTGCTACCGCTTGAGACAATATCACATATGGCATCTGCCAAACCAATATTAGGTGCAATTTCCACAGAACCGTTTATAATATGTAAATCCGCTTTCACTCCCTTTTGTTCCAAGTACTTCCTTACTGTATTGGGGTAGGATGTTGCGATGCGTTTCCCTTCAAAATCCTTTACGGAATTATAGGTGACCCCTTTAGGTACCGCCAAGGAGACTTTACATTTGGAAAAACCCAATTTCTCCGCTATGGCGATATCCTCGCCTTTTTCTATTAACACGTTCTCCCCTATAATGGCAATATCAACAACGCCATCACGTAAATATTGGGGAATATCCCCGTTCCTAAGGTAAAACACCTCAATTGGGAAGTTTCTGGAGGACGCCTTTAATTGGTCTTTACCATTGTCAATGGAAATTCCACATTCCTTCAATATTTGAAGGGAATCTGAGTTTAAGCGTCCCGATTTTTGGATAGCAATCCTAATTTTGCTCATTTTCTTTAATTTATGTCCAAGCAATCAATACGTATCAAAAAACCCGTTTGATTGCTCAAACGGGTTTTACATATATTGTACAGGTACAAAACATCGTTACCACGCCTGAGCGGAAGTATGCAAATGATGATGTACTGTGTTGTTTTTCATGATGCTGTAAAATTAAAACTAAATTTTATCTAACAAAAGCATATCGCAAAAAAATAACAATTCCATAGAATTAGTTATTTCCTAAAATAAGCGGCAATCCACTATCTCCTGAACCAACGATGACTACCTTGGAGTTTGGGGATTTAGAAAGTTCCAACGTGGCGTCTATACCCTTGTCCTGTAATATCTTATCTGTTAAGGAGGCACTTAGAATACGGTTAGCATCTGCCTTACCTTGGGCTTCAATAGTAACTTTTTCTGCCTCCTTTTTGGCCGTAACCAAACGGAATTCGTATTCCAAAGATTCTTGTTCCTGTCGCAATTTGCGTTCAATAGCTTCTTTTATGGTATTGGGTAGGGTAACATCCCTAACCAAAACTTCATTCAATTGCACATTTTGTTTGTCCAGTATCTTTTTGGTTTCTGCAAATATCTCATCTTGAATGGCATCTCTTTTACTGGAATACAGTTGTTCCGGGGTATACCTACCTACAACACTACGGGCAGCACTACGAATCGCAGGCTTTATCACCCTGTCCAAATAGTTTTCCCCTAGATTTTGATGTAGAAAACCTAACTCACTATCGACTGGCTGGTACCAAGCAGAGGCGTCAATCTGTATTTCCAATCCATTGGAGGAAAGTACCTTCATCTTTTCAAAAAGCTCTTGTTGTCTAACTTCATATACATACACCTTGTTCCATGGTGCTACAATATGAAATCCTTCTCCTAATGGGGGTTTATCGGTAACTACACCGCCACCAAAGGTTTTATAAAGCACCCCGGCTTCACCTGACCCAATGGTCACTGCTGATTTTGATATTAGTATTATTGCTAAAACGACTGCAAATACTACTGGTAAAGCAATCTTTGGTAACTTATCCATAATTTATCCTTTAGATTAATCCGTTATACTTTCTAATAAACCATTCCACTGCCGCAAAAAGGACCGTTAATCCCAATAACCAGCGAAAATCGATTAAAGATACTACATTTTGGGTGCTTTTTTGGATAGGGATAAAACGACTGTCCTTTAACAATGTTTCTACCAAGATTTCTTTTTGCGAAGGATAAAAAATCCTTCCTTTTTGGGCTATCGCCAATCGTTCCAATTTTGCGTAATTAGAAGATAATAGTTGTTGCTCCAAATCAAAATCCAAAATTTTAAAACGTCCGGATTTTGAGATGTTCTCTCCCTCAACGACCACTGTAAAGACATAATCCCCCGCCTGTAGGTCACTTAAATCTGCCTTATAGCTGGTCCCGGAAAGCAACATGGGAATCTCACGTTTAAAATTATCCACCGCATTGTCCAAACGAAGGACCAACTTGGCATTGGGGTCAAACACATAGGCTTTATCAAAATACGACGCGTTTACCGTGGCGTTCCCAGCACCTTCATAAATAGATTCGTAAGTGATATCCAATCTACTTTTTGGTTGGGCATCCGACAAAAAACGGATGAGCTTGTCCATAGTATCATCAAAATTTTTAAAGTTCTTCTGGTTTCTATAGGTTTCTACACGCCATTTCCAACTGTTTTCGCCAAAAAGAAAGGCAGCTTTGGTTCCCGCATCTTCAACAACAGCCAAAAGGGGGTCTTTTAATGGAATTCCCTTTATTTTTTGGTACAATAGCGTTTCAAAGGGTTTGGTAATGATCAGGTCGCCCAGGTTCCCTAAAACCGGTGGGTATCCGGCAACGTTAAAATCGCTGGTATCAAAAAAAGAAAAGCCTTCGTTTTGGGTGGCAAAAAGTTCTTCCGTTTGTCCAAGGTCTTCCTTTATGACCAAGGATTGCGCTTTGTTCATAAAGTTCCAGTCCGTTTTGGAACCGGTCACCGTAAACGTACTTACCCCTTTTCTTTGGATAAAATCATAGATATTTTGAAAGGTCCTGCTAGGTTGGTACAACAAAAAAACATCCGTTTCTTCCAAGATTTTAGCAGGGGCATTTGGTGTGATGATACTTACCGACCGTTGCTCGTTATTTTCAATGGATTTCTTCAACATCCCAATATCTGGATGCTTGATTGCGGAAACAATACTGATATTGGTTTTCTCATCAATGACCTCTAGAGCAATAGTACGGCTGTTGTTAGCGGTATTTTTCTCTCCCGGAATAGGCTTCAAGCTGACCTTAATATTTTTAAGCCCTACCCTGTTTGCCTTTAACAAGGGGGTTAGCAATGCACTGTTTTCATTGGCCGAAAGCACTATGGTTTCCTTAGCCACCTGTTGCCCGTCCATAGATACCGTTAGATTGCTCCTTATGGATTTTCCGCCTGCGTAGGAAACAGCAATCTCTATGGGGAACTGATTGTCCAGAAAAGCATATTTATTGGCATTGACCTTAGCAATACGGATATCTTCATAACGTGTGGTATCACCCACCACCATAGGATAGACTCGAAGTTTTTCATCCAGCCGGATGTATTCATAATCCCGTCCAAGCGTTTGGTTACCGTCCGTAACCAATATTACGGCAGTATTTGTGCCCCTGTAGATTTCATTAATGGCATCCAATCCAGCGGAAATATCCGTTTTTGCTTCCGAAAAATCCAGACTATCGGACGCTTTCAAACTACTTGCAAACGTATAAGGTCTTAAGACGAATTTATCTTGCAAAGCCTTATTTCCCAATAGTTCTGATAACATTTTGGTGGCATCCGCTTCTCCATATTCTGTTTTTAGGGAAGATGAATTGTCTACGGCAATGACCAGATTGGATTTCTCTTCGTAGGTGGTGAATTTTTTAAACTCGGGTCCAATAAGCAACAAACACAAACAAAATAGAAAACCAAAGCGTAATGCGGAAAGTCCAAGGTGCAACCTAGAACGCTTCTTTTTAAAAATATACTGGTACCATGCCAATGCAAACGAAACTAAAGCGGCGATTACAATAAGTAAAACAGTAGTTGTTTGCATGTATGCTAAAAATTGATGGCTTTGGTTAGGTTAACATCCCGCCATCTACATTAAGTACTTGTCCGGTGACGTATGCAGATAAGTCCGAAGCTAAAAACAAACAGGCGTTGGCCACATCTTCCGGGGAACCACCTCTTTTTAATGGAATGGCATCACGCCAACCCTGTACGGTCTTTTCGTCCAATTTGTCCGTCATTTCCGTTTCTATAAAACCCGGCGCAATGGCGTTGCATCGAATGTTTCGAGATCCCAGCTCCAGGGCTACGGATTTTGTAAATCCTATCATCCCCGCTTTAGAAGCCGCGTAGTTGGTCTGCCCGGCATTTCCCTTCACGCCCACCACACTACTCATGTTGATGATAGAACCTTTACGTTGTTTAAGTAAGGTACGTTGCACTGCTTTGGTCATGTTAAAAACCGATTTTAGGTTGATTTCAATCACTTTATCAAAATCGTCCTCACCCATACGCATCAATAAATTATCCTTGGTGATTCCGGCATTGTTGATAAGTACATCAATACCGCCAAAATCTTCCAAAACAGCCGTTACCAACTGTTCCGAAGCTTCAAAACTAGCTGCGTTACTTTTATAAGCCTTGGCCCTGACCCCTTGTGTGGTCAATTCTTTCTCCAATTCCAATGCCGGGGCCTCGCTAGAGCTATAGGTAAAAGCTACGTTAGCTCCATGTGCGGCGAATACTTTGGCTATACCCATACCTATACCGCGACTGGCACCTGTTATAATAACGTTTTTATCTTGTAAGAGTTTCATTTAATATCCTATTGGTTGTAATCCAAATATACGTTTTGCGAAGTTTAAACAAACAAAAAAATCCCGATAAACACGGGATTTACCATAGTTTTAACGGATGGCTAGGCCATTACCGCTTTTACTTTTTTACCGATCTCGGCCGGGGAATCCACTACATGGATACCACATTCTGCCATGATACGCTTTTTGGCCTGTGCCGTATCATCACTTCCACCAACGATAGCACCTGCATGACCCATCGTCCGACCAGCTGGGGCCGTTTCACCGGCAATAAAACCTACGATAGGCTTTTTACTTCCGCTTTCTTTGTACCAATGTGCCGCATCCGCTTCCAACTGACCGCCAATTTCACCGATCATTACCACGCATTCCGTCTCCGGATCATTGATCAATAGTTCAACGGCTTCTTTAGTGGTGGTCCCAATAATGGGGTCACCACCTATACCAATGGCCGTAGTGATTCCCAAACCTTGCCGCACTACTTGGTCGGCAGCTTCGTAGGTCAATGTTCCCGATTTGGATACGATGCCCACGTTACCTTTTTCAAAAACGAAGCCCGGCATAATACCTACTTTGGCCTCTCCTGGAGTAATGACACCGGGGCAGTTAGGACCTACCAAGGTACAGTCCTTATCTTTTATATAGTTGTTGGCCTTGACCATATCCGCTACGGGTATTCCTTCTGTAATAGTAATAATCACCTTGATTCCCGCATTGGCAGATTCCATAATGGCGTCCGCAGCAAAGGCTGGCGGCACAAAAATAATAGAGGTATCCGCGCCAACTTTGTCAACAGCTTCCACTACCGTATTAAAAACAGGCTTCCCCAAATGCTCTTGACCACCTTTCCCTGGGGTAACCCCCCCAACGATATTGGTGCCATAGGCTATCATTTGCTCGGCATGGAAGGTTCCTTCACTACCTGTAAATCCTTGTACAATTATTTTAGAATCCTTGTTGACTAAAACGCTCATAGTATTTTTATTGTTAACGCTGACAAAAATAGCAGTTTGATCTTCAAAAGAAAAACAAACCTTTTATTAATTCCCTTTTAATTTCTTTAGGTATGCGGGCATATTTTTAATGATGGCCAACTCCTTCATTTTTTCCCGTGCTTCCTTGGCCGGGCTACCGAAATATACTTTGCCGGCCTCCAAGGAATTGGCAATACCGGATTGCGCATATACCGTTGCCCCTTTGCCAATAGTAATGCCACTAATGACCCCTACTTGGCCCCAAAGGGTCACTTCGTCTTCCACTACCACGCATCCCGCAATCCCGGTATGGGAAGCAATAAGACATTTTTTGCCCAATACCGTATCATGTCCGATCTGTATTTGATTGTCAAGTTTTGAGCCCTTTCCAATGGTTGTATCGCCAGTTACACCCCGGTCTATGGTACAATTGGCCCCAATATGCACATGGTCTTCTACAACCACACGACCACCGGAAACCAGTTGGTCAAAACCTTCCGGTCTGTTTTTGTAATAAAATGCATCCGCCCCTAAAACGGTGCCGGAATGAATAGTGACGTTATTTCCAATGACGCAATGGTCGTAAATGGCTACGTTGGCATGGATACGACAGTTTTTTCCAATGCTTACCTCATTTCCAATAAAAACATTGGGCTGTATGACGGTTCCTTCGCCTATGGTGGCGGTATCGGTAATCGCTTTGGTTGCGCGCTCAAAAGGACGAAACTTGCGGGTCAATGTATTGAAATCCCTAAAAGGATCGTCTGAAATCAAAAGTGCTTTCCCCTCTGGGCAATCGACCTCTTTGTTGATGAGTACCACGGTAGCGTTGGATTGTAGGGCCTTATCATAGTATTTGGGATGGTCTACAAATACGATATCCCCTTCTTCCACCACATGGATTTCGTTCATTCCCAATACTGGAAAGTCATCCGGCCCTACATAGTCAGAAGCAATGATTTGGGCTATTTCCTTAAGCGAATATGGTTTTGGGAATTTCATTAAAGATTACTCTTTAACACGTTCCAAATATGCCCCTTTTTCGGTATCGATCTTTATTTTATCCCCTTCATTGATAAATAGAGGTACATTGATTCGCGCACCGGTTTCTACGGTAGCCGGTTTTGTGGCATTGGTTGCGGTATTCCCCTTTACCCCTGGTTCAGAGTGTGTTACTTCTAAAATAACACTTGCAGGCATCTCTACGGAGAGGGGCATACCGTCCTCCGTATTGAACAAAATTTTGACGACCTCCCCTTCTTTTAACAAGTCTGGCGCATCCAAAGTTTCTTTCTGTAGGGTAATTTGGTTGTAATCGTCCGTATTCATAAAATGGAAGGTATCCCCTTCTGGATACAGATATTGGTAGGACCTTGTCTCCACACGTACATCCTCAATCTTATGCCCGGCAGAAAAGGTGTTGTCCACTACTTTTCCTGAGGTTACACTTTTAAGTTTTGTTCGGACAAAGGCAGGGCCTTTTCCCGGTTTTACATGTAAAAACTCAATAATTTTGTAAATATCATTGTTGTACTTGATGCACAATCCTTTGCGTATATCCGATGTACTTGCCATAATTTAATTTGAACTAAAATATCCTTTCATTATCCCTCTTTGGGAATTTCTAATAAACTGTAAAATCTCGTCCCGCTCTGGAGTTGCCTCCATTTCCGCCTCAATAATGGAGGATGCTTGGGAATTGTTGTAGTTTTTCTGATATAAAATCCGATAGATATTTTGTATCTCCCTAATTTTATCCGGTTCAAAGCCCCGTCTTCTCAATCCTATGGAATTGATTCCCACATATGAAAGGGGTTCCCGTGCCGCTTTTACGTAAGGTGGGACATCTTTACGCACCAAGGAACCTCCGGTTACAAACGCATGGTTGCCAATGGATACAAACTGGTGTACGGCCACCATCCCAGCCAAAACCACATTTTCACCAATAGTGACGTGACCGGCCAAGGTGGAATCGTTGCTAAAAATACAACCGTCCCCCACAAAACAATCATGGGCCACATGGCAATACGCCATAATCAAACAATTGCTACCTATAACGGTTTTCATTCTGTCCGCGGTGCCTTTATTTATGGTAGCACACTCTCTAATGGTGGTATTGTTCCCAATTTCTACGGTAGTCTCTTCTCCCTGGTACTTTAAATCCTGTGGCGTAGCCGAAATGACCGCTCCCGGAAAAATATTACAATTCTTTCCAATACGGGCACCTTCCATAATGGTCACATTGGAGCCGATCCAAGTACCCTCACCAATGGTCACGTTATTGTGAATGGTAGTAAAAGGTTCTATCACTACATTTTTGGCAATCTTGGCCCCTGGGTGGACGTATGCTAAGGGTTGGTTCATGCTACTCGCCTTTTGTTTTTACTATTTGCGCCATGAGTTCCGCTTCTGAAACCAGTTTGCCGTTGGCGTAAGCATAGGCCTGCATATGGCAAATTCCCCTGCGTATCGGCGAGATTAAATCACACTTGAATATCAAGGTATCACCGGGCACCACTTGTTGCTTGAACTTTACATTGTCTATCTTCATAAAAAACGTGAGGTAGTTTTCTGGGTCCGGCACGGTACTGAGCACTAAAATACCTCCTGTTTGGGCCATAGCTTCCACTTGCAACACTCCTGGCATCACCGGAGCTCCTGGAAAGTGACCTACAAAGAACGGCTCGTTCATCGTAACGTTCTTTACCCCTACTACATGGCTTTCGGACAATTCCAAAATCTTATCGACCAATAAAAATGGTGGCCTGTGTGGTAACATATCCATGATTTGGGTCACATCCATCAATGGCGTCCCCGTCAAATCAAAAGAAGGCACTTTATTGCGACGTTCTATTTTGATGATTTTGGATAGCTTTTTGGCAAATTGGGTATTTACAAAATGACCGGGCTTGTTGGCGATGACCTTTCCCCTAATTCGGGTGCCCGCCAAGGCCAAATCCCCAATGACATCCAACAATTTATGCCGTGCCGCCTCATTAGGCTGGTGCAAGGTCAGGTTATCCAATATACCGTTCGGTTTTACGGAAAGTTTCTTTTTATTGAACGCTTTTTCCAAGCGTTTCATAGTAGGTTCCGAAATCTCTTTATCCACATAAACAATGGCATTGTTAAGATCCCCTCCTTTGATAAGGCCATGCTCCAAAAGCATTTCCAATTCGTGCAAAAAGCTAAAGGTCCTTGCGTTGGCAATTTCTTCCTTAAAATCTGAAATACGTTCCAAGGTAGCATTTTGGGTGCCCAAAACTTTGGTGCCAAAATCGACCATGGTGGTCACCTGATATTCTTCTGCAGGGATAACGGTAATCTCACTTCCCGTAGCTTCGTCTTTATAGGATATGACGTCTTTGACGATATATTCGTTTCGCTCTTGCTCCTGATCTATAATCCCCGCCTTCTCCAAAGCTTCCACAAAATATTTGGAAGAACCGTCCATGATGGGAGGTTCCGGTGCGTTAAGCTCAATAAGCACATTATCAATATCCAGGCCTACCAAAGCTGCCAATACATGTTCCGAGGTTTGTATTTTGACCCCGTTTTTTTCAAGATTTGTACCCCGTTGTGTATTGACCACGTAGTTAGCGTCCGCCTCAATAATGGGCTCCCCCTCCAAATCTACCCTTTTAAAGGCAAAACCGTGATTCTCTGCCGCAGGGACAAAACTCATGGATACTTGCTGCCCGGTATGGAGTCCCACACCATTTAGGGTCACCTTTTCCGCAATGGTACGTTGCTTATTATTTGTTTTCAATGTCAATTTTCTTTTCTAGATCAGAAATTCGGTTAACAATTTTGGGTAAATTTTTAAAATGTACGTAGGACTTGTTATAGTCCCCGTAGTTCAATGCTGGTGAACCTTGTAATACTTCATCGTCCTTTACGTTCCTGCCGATTCCGGATTGTGCTTGTATACGTACACGATCACCAATGGTAATATGGCCCACAATGCCAACCTGCCCACCTATCAAGCAATTCTTTCCTATTTTGGTAGAACCGGCAATGCCTGTTTGCGCAGCAATAGCGGTATGTGCGCCTATTTCTACATTATGGGCAATCTGTATTTGATTGTCCAACTTTACCCCTTTCCTTAGGATGGTAGAACCTAGGGTTGCACGGTCAATGGTAGTCCCCGCGCCAACATCAACATTATCTTCTAAAATAACATTCCCTGTTTGGGGTACTTTGGAATATTCCCCTTTTTCGTTGGGCGTAAACCCAAAACCGTCCGCACCTATGATCGCGCCGCTATGGATGACACAACCGTCACCAATAATGGATTCCGAATATATCTTGGCCCCCGCAAAAACGATGACATTGTTCCCAATGGTTACATTATCACCTATATATACGTTGGGATATACCTTAACATCTTCCCCAATCTTTACATTATCCCCCAAATACGAAAATGCACCTAAGTAAAAGCCTGCACCATAGTGGGCACTTTCTGATACATACGAGGGATTCTCAATACCTACTTTGTTGTTTTTAACCTGATTGTAATATTCCAACAGCTTTGAAAAAGACTTGTAGGCATCTTCTACCTTAATAAGCGTGGTAGAAATGGCTTGGTCCGGCTTAAAATCCTTATTTACAATGGTGATTGATGCTTTGGTGGAATAGATATAGGAGGTGTATTTTGGATTTGCCAAAAAAGTCAATGATCCCTTTTCCCCTTCTTCTATTTTTGAGAGCTTATGTACGGCCGTTTGGGGGTTCCCCTCAACTTCTCCCTCTAAGATACCTGCAATTTGGGTGGCCGTAAATTTCAAATGTTCTCTTGTTTGATGCTACGGGATCCTAAAATAACCAGAAAATATAGTGGCTCCCGAACAATATTTCGGCAAAAGTAAGAAAATTTGTTAAATGCCCTCCTTTGGATAGCAAACATAATACTTGGTCACCGTTTTGGACAATGCCTTAAGATTAAGATGATCGGAGGCTTTGGCCACATCGGTCAACTTTCCGTTTTTAGTCAAAATATGAATATTCTGCTTGGTATGATCATAAGCCCTATTCTGCAGTTCGCCGGTAAAAATAAAGTAGTCCACATCATCATCCAAGAGTTGGTAATCCGCTTGTACCTGCTTTCGTTTTTCATCGACCTTTTGGGGGTCCAAAGGTTTGTTCTTGATTTTTATATGCAACAAATTCCTATTGACAAGCATGCCACTAAGCTTGGCTAAAATAAAATCCGGATGATCCTGCCATGTTTTTAAGGCATATAAAACATCAATATCGTCAAGTTTGGCAAATTGGGCCAGCATATCGGTATCAGCGATCTTGTTTTCGTCCAAAAGCAGAAAATAAAGAAGTTCCGCAGAACAGGCTACCGTTTCCTTGTTTAGTAACAAGAATCGGGCGCGTTTCATCACCTTTAACAGCAACTGTTCCGCTACCAAACTGGTTTTATGCAGGTATACCTGCCAATACATAAAACGGCGGGCCATCAAAAACTTCTCAACGGAATAGATGCCTTTCTCTTCTACCACCAAACCACCATCGGCTACGTTAAGCATGGTAATCATGCGCTCAGAGCTAATATTCCCTTCCGCAACCCCGGTATAAAAACTATCCCGTTTTAAATAGTCCAAACGGTCTACATCCAACTGGCTTGATACCAATTGATTGAGGAACTTCTTGGGGTGTTCCCCCTTGAAAATTTGTATAGCGGTCGCCAAGGTTCCTTCAAATTCCTCATTTAGCTGCGTCATAAACTGTAAGGAGAGTTCCTCGTGGCTGATCTTAGGCACCAAGGCATATTCCAAGGCGTGGGAAAAAGGGCCATGGCCCACATCGTGCAACAGAATTGCTGCCAACAATCCGTTCTCCTCGTCCTTAGTAATATCCACCTGCTTAAAACGGAGTACGTCAATGGCTTTTCGCATCAAATGCATACATCCCAAAGCATGATGGAACCGGGTATGGTGCGCACCGGGATAGACCAAGTAGGAAAGTCCCATTTGGGAGATACGACGCAGTCTTTGAAAATACGGATGCGCAATAAGATTAAAAATAAGTTCATTGGGAGTGCCAATAAAACCATAAATTGGATCGTTGAATATTTTAAGCTTGTTGGTTTGTGCCAAGGATAGTACGTTTTAAACAGCTTCAAAGTTAGGAAATACCGCTAACACCAGAGAAGTAAAACTGTTTTGTACTTACATGGAACGTGACAGAGACAATTCCAACTGCTTATATAGGCATGGCCTAAGGGTATATTACACCAAGGCTTGTACTAGGTAATTAAACGAGATATATTTATGAGCATGATTTCCATTCTTTGGGTCGATGATGAAATTGACCTACTAAAACCGCACATCTTATTTTTAGAAAAGAAAAACTATAGCGTAACTACTTGCCAGAGTGGACAGGAAGCCATAGACGAGATTGGCAAAAATCCGTTTGACATTGTCTTTTTAGATGAAAATATGCCGGGACTCTCCGGTCTGGAAACCTTAACGGAAATCAAAAAATTGGACAACAGCCTCCCGGTGGTCATGATTACCAAAAGTGAGGAAGAATATATTATGGACGAGGCCATAGGCAGTAAGATTGCCGACTACCTCATAAAACCTGTCAATCCGAACCAAATACTACTTTCCCTAAAGAAAAGTTTGGACAATTCCCGATTGGTATCCGAACGGACCACGGCCAACTACCAACAAGAATTCCGTAAGATCGCTATGGACCTTTCCATGGTCAATAGCCATGAAGAATGGGCAGAGCTCTACAAAAAATTGATTTTCTGGGAATTGCAGCTAGAGGCCATTGAGGATTCTGGGATGTTTGAAATTCTAGAATCGCAAAAAGTGGAAGCCAATACCCAGTTCAGCAAATTTGTGGATAAAAATTATGCTGATTGGTTTGAGGATAAGGATGGCCCAACTCTGTCCCATCAATTGTTTAAGGAGAAGGTGGTCCCAGAGTTAAAGGACAACAAAACGTTATTGGTGGTCATTGACAACCTGCGTTATGACCAATGGCTGGCGTTTGAAGATGTCGTTTCCAACTTTTACAAAAAGAAAATAGAAAACCCTTATTACAGCATACTCCCTACTGCGACACAATACGCGCGAAACGCTATTTTCTCTGGCCTTACCCCTTTAGAAATGGAAAAAAAGCATCCGGATTGGTGGAAAAACGATACGGATGAAGGGGGCAAAAACTTGTTTGAAAAAGAATTCCTTGGGGCACAACTACAACGTTTGGGACTGGATTTAAAATGGGATTACCATAAAATCAGCAGTTTACGACAAGGCAAGCAATTGATGCAGAATTTTAAGTCACATAGGGACAACGACCTTACCGTTATCGTTTACAATTTTGTGGATATGCTTTCCCACTCCAAAACGGAAATGGAAGTGATCAAGGAATTGGCCAGCAATGATAAGGCCTACCGTTCCCTCACTTTAAGCTGGTTTAAAAATTCTCCTTTACTGGAAATTATACAACAGGCCCAACACATGGGAATGAAACTCATCATTACCACCGACCATGGTACGATTAACGTAAAACAACCCTCAAAAGTCATTGGGGATAGGGAAACCAGTTTAAACCTACGGTACAAAACAGGACGTAGTTTAACCTATGAAGATAAGGAGGTACTGGCCGCCAAAAACCCTAAAAATATCTATTTGCCAAGCATTAACGTAAGCAGCTCCTATATTTTTGCCAAGAACGATTTGTTTTTTGCCTATCCCAACAACTACAACCATTATGTAGGTTACTACCGCAATACCTACCAACACGGAGGCATTTCTCTGGAAGAAATGATTATTCCCTTTGTGGTTTTAGAGCCCAAATAGAAAATTTTTACTTAATTTAACAGTATTGTTTAACTTTTTTACCTTAACAATAGAAGCAACTAAGTAATTAAAAATAAACTATTTAACCGTTTTGTGGCTTGTATTTTTTTGTACATGCAATTGTTAAAAGAATTGCCTTAAGCACCGGAAAAAATTGGATATCAAGCAATTCCGCTTGTATTTTATGAAAGGAAAATAGTATATTCGCAGAGCTAGCCCAATTTAAAATTGAATTATGTTTAAAACAATTGATCGTATATTAATCTTTATTAAACACTCTGGCATTAGTGCTAGGCAGTTTGATATTTCCATAGGTGCCAGTAACGGATATACCTTACGGATGAAAAAGAATCATGCCTCTGTAGGGAGTGATATGATAGAAAGTATTGTGCGTACATACCCCCATCTAAATTTGATTTGGTTGATTACCGGGGAAGGCGAAATGCTAAAACCAGGGCATGAGATACTGCGTACCGGAAAGCTTCCTGCAAGCAAGGAGGAGGAAATCCGGCTTATTATTGAACAGAAGATTCGCAGACAGCACGAAGCGCAGTTGCAACAACTGCTTAAAGAGGTTACTGAAGAAATCGAAAAGCGAAAGTCGGAAGACTAAGCGCAACAGCAGAAAATCCAAACGGGTCTTTGTAAAACTACAAAGGCCCGTTTCTTTTTTAGCTTGACGTCATGCCGAACTCGTTTCGGCATCCCATCCTCCATTTTCCATTCCAGCAAAGCAGGTAGTGGGACCCTGAATCGAGTTCAGGGTAACGGTACGTAAAAAACTGTTGCACTCGTCATGCCGAACTGGTTTCGGCATCGCATTACACCCTTTTCCATACAACATAGCATGAGGGGGGACCCTGAGCCAAGTTCAGGGTGACGTAAGGTGAAGTATTCTTAAATTGCGCTACAACTAACGCGTCATGCCGAACTCGTTTCGGCATCG
>CALGQU010000047.1 GCA_937959125.1 uncultured Croceitalea sp. | reverse complement strand
GGGCGGAATATCATCACTATTAAAAATTTTTCTTCCCGTAGCGCGCCACATCACAAAACCTGGCCGCTGTCCCATACGCATCCAAGGCTCCCAAGAATTTATGGCGGTCCAAAAGAAGGTATTTCCGCAAGTGGTGGCTTTTTCATCAAACAGTTCATCCGCGTTGGCGCTGTAGGTGGTGGAAGATCCAAACAACAATTCTTCCCCAGCGGAAGAATGGGGCCATTCCTCTGGCTGTAGCGGATTTTTAAACGCAAAGGAACCGTATTCATCCAACCAAACTTGATTTCCAGAACGTACCCAAGTGTTGGGGTAAGCCTCTACGGTATCCCCTTGTAACTTCCCGTTTGGTCCATAGCTGGTTTTTGCACCGCCTCCATACATAAAGGGGAAGGGTTTCACTTTTTCCTTAGTATACGGATTGGTCCATTCTTCCAATAAGGTTCCGTTTTCCAAATCGCCAAAAAATCCCAGATCAAAACTTTGTTTGGTTAGTAGTTCCCCTTCAACGTCCCAATTGCTCTTTGCCAAGCCTTGTAAGGTGGTCAAGGCTTTTGGCACCTCCCCGGGAACAATGCCCCATAAATGACCGGAAAACCAACTGTATAGAGTACGGGGAGTTAGACTGCCAATGAGACGTAAGTAATTCTTGCCATTAGCTTCGTTATTGGGGACGTACTGTGCTTCATTGGTATTTAATGCTGGGTTGGCCAAGCCAAAGGTGGGTAAAGTGGTCATTGCCAATAAGGATGCTTTTTCTAAAAAACTGCGCCTTCCGTTACCCTGTTCCATAGGTGTTGTTTTAAGATTCCTAAGAATAAATATAATTTTATTAATCAAGTTAATAGTTAATATAGTTAACTATTTTTTGTATCTTGTTAAAAATAACAACAACCTTATCCATGCATCAACTAAAAACCATCTTAGAAGTTGTTTATAGTGTTGGAAATATGGACAAAGTCACCCATTTTCTTTGTGATTACGGTGGACTTTCCCTAGTAGACACCTATGATACGGATAGGAGTGTATTGGACTTTTGGGGTCTTACATCAACAGTTAGTGCTTCTGAAAAACTAATACAGTTTGATAACCACCCAACAGGTTTATTGCGTCTTATAAAATACGAAGGTGCGGAACAACAATACATTCGCTCCTCCCAAAAACCATGGGATATTGGGGGTATTATGGATATCAATTTACGGGTTCCGGAGGTGGCGCAGACCTTTGATGATTTAAGGGATTTGGGTTTTCATGGACTAAGCGACCCGCTTTTACAAGAAATGGGACCCTTCAAGCTATATGACATCCTTATGAAAGGGTATGATGATATTATTATTGCCTTTACGCATCGGCTGCAACCACCTTTGGAACTAAAAGAAGGGTATAAGATACCTTCCCATGTCTATAATTCCTCATTAACGGTTACCGATCTGCAAGTATCAAAAGATTTTTATCAGCATAAAATGGGCTTCACCTTAATGAACGAGTATAGCGTTAAAAAAGAAGCACCCATGGAAAACATGTTCGGTATTCCTATGAATGTCATTACCGAGGTAAGTTGTAACGTGAATATGTTTTCATTGGATGGTACCCGGGATGTGATGTTCCAAACCTGTGAGTTTAATGGGGTGGTCGGTAAAGATTTTTCGGCTATGGCCGTACCGCCAAATAGGGGCTTGCTTATGTATCGCTGCGAAGTGGAGGACATAAAGTCATATTATGAATGGATACAGGGAAATGGCGTCCAAATCCACAAAGAACTGCAACAATTGGAAATAGCACCTTATGGAAAGGTACCCTGCTTTGCAGTATTGGGTCCCGACGGTGTCTGGTGGGAATTTTTAGAGAGAAACACTTAATTACAAACAAATGAAAACAAAGATTATCTTAATGTTGGCTTTTACGGTCGTAGTGACACTACAAGCCCAAACCATGGAATTTGAAGGCGAAAAAGCCTTGGAAATTCGTCAAAAAACGACCTGTAGTACCTTGATAGAGGGAAAAACTTCCTATGGTATGTGGGAAGGTAAAATTTACAGTAGGGTACAGGGTGAAAAAGACCGCCACCTTTTTAATGTGGTGGGGATCAATGTACGCCAATGCGATTGTGTTGAGGATGATGTTCGCGGAAAAGGGTTTAGAAGTGTAAGTAGGGAGATTATGATGTATTTGGACCCAAAAACCAACGAGATTTTAGATACTTGGGAAAACCCTTGGACCGGAGAAACGGTAGATGTAGTCCACGTGGCCAACGACCCCGTGAATATGCGACGCTATGTATATGAAAACGATGAGGACGGAATCCCAACGGTAAAAACAAGCTTTAGAAAGTATGCCGATGTTGCGGTGACCTCGTACGAGATTCCCTTGTTCTACAAAAACCCACTTGCAGGTGATTACCAAAAATATGTTGGGGGTACCTACCATGCCATGGAAATTTTCAACACCTACTACAAAGCAGAGGAATTGACCAATTCCAATATTAAGGATTTAAGCCAGTCCAATATCTCTTGGCAGCGCATGTCCCAATGGCTACCATGGATGGAAATGGGCAGCAGACCAGGTTGGATCATTGCCAATGCTACGGGAGAATCCGTTTTGGGTAAAGAGAACATATGGCCGCGTATCCAAAAAATATTGGATGAACGCTATCCAGAATACAATACCCCGCCAAATAAAAAGGATAAACGCCCCAATGAAACTTCTTGGACGGTATTCAAAAAGTTTTTAGCGGATAAAGAACCGAAGGCAAAGGAAGGTGAAGAATAGGGGGATGTATCACCGTCCAAGACATAATTAAAAACAACACATTTGATATGGATATACTGAACAAAGGACAAAAAGCACCGGAATTTAAACTGGTGGGTACGGATTTACAACCGATTACCTTGAACGATTATAAAGGAAAAAACCTGATTTTACATTTTTTCCCCTTGGCATTTACCAGTGTGTGTACCACCCAGATGTGCATGGCAAATGAAAACGAAAGTGACTATAGTAGTTTAAACGCGGAGGTCGTGGGTGCTTCTGTAGATTCCCCTTTTGTTTTGGACAAATTTGCCAAAGAGAACGACCTTAACTTTAAATTGGGGTCCGACTTCAATAGGGAAGTTAGCAAGGCCTACAAGGTATTGTTCGAGGATGATTTTGCGGGAATGACCCATTTTGCCAAGCGTTCCGCTTTCGTTATCGATAAAGAGGGCGTGGTGCAGTATGCCGAAGTCACGGATGGCAAGAGTTTACCAAGTTTTGAAAACATAAAAAAAACATTAGATGAGATTTAAGTCAAGGCTATTGCCGCTGTATTTTTTGTTAATGACACTGGTGGTTGCGGCACAGAACCAGAAGAGTGATAGCGTGGCAGCACCTGAAATCAGCACACGACTTTCCGCAACTACCTTTCTGACCAAGGATGTTACCGCTACGGTCCAATTTTATGTGGACATGCTAGGTTTTAAAGAAAACCGAAGGTTTGAGATAAATGATAAGAATTCCCTGGCCGTTTTTGGCCTGACGGATGTTGAAAAGGTGGATTATATTTCCTTGCTTCCCACAGGTTGGGGCAAAGGGGGGGAGATTGCCCCCGGAATTAATTTGGTGGCTGTGCCCAACGCCCAAAGCTCCATCTACGATCAAGATGTACAGCGCACCCCTTTTGCAAGTGAACTGATTATGGCGTTTTCCGTAACCGGTCTTCGTAAGATTGAAACGATGATGAGGGACGCAGGGATAAGGGTTGTAGTGCCCTTAACGCCTTCCGCAACAGGAAAATCACTTACTTTAACGGTGCTTGATCCCAATGGGGTGCGAATACAGTTGTACGAGTACGTTAAATAAAAGGAGGTCTTATGAATATACGATTTAAGCATATCAATAGGGTTTTGCCGGGTCTCCTATTTTGGATTGGAATTGGGTTACCATTTTCCGCTATCCATGCCCAAGACGATGGTTCGGAAAAAGAAAGCGCAGAAGTACATCTTAGGAGAAGTTCCATTTTGGTTTCCAATTTAGACCAATCCTTAAAACTATATCAAGATGTTCTTGGTTTTGAGGTAGGGGCCATTGGCACCTATGAAAAGGATAATTATGCGTATCAAGTTTTTAATGTGCCAAAAGAAGCGACCATACGGGTTGCCGCATTAAGCTCAACGGATCAAAAAAGAATCATCAATTTAAAAGAAGTTACCGGGGTTGATCTGCCAAAACAGCAGGAAACACCTATCATGGGAGTACTCCTTATCAAAGTGGATGACCTTATAGGGGTTATTAAAAAGGTAAAGGCACTTGGGTTGAAAACCACGGAAGAGCACACCGTGGAGGGTAGGATATCCTATATTGAACAAGCATTTACGGATTTTGATGGTCATCGTATAGCCCTATATCAACTGCTTTAACTGTGTCAAATAAGTACTTTTTAAGGAAAAGAATATTCTTTTTAGTTGGTTTTGATGGTAAGGATTTTAAAAATTTAGTTTGATAAATAAGATTAACGGACAGTGAATAACAATGGAAAATAAAAAAAACAACATCCCTACAGGTATCGGTAAAGATGCACTTACCGGATATATACATACGGCAACCTTGTGTACTGAGGATTTGGAAGCCTACAGGCATTTTTATGGAAAGGTTATGAAAATGCAATTGGATTCCATTGCATTAACGCCAACCGAAAAGGAACAACAACGAAGGTTTTGGCATATTCCGGAGGATTTGGATTATGACCTATACCACTGTTATCGACCAACCGTACCTAGTTTGATCCAGTTGCGTATACTCCATGTAAAGCGTCCAACACCGCATATCCACAATAGTTATAGTTCTTATGAATTGGGAACCTTCTCCTTGGGTTTTCCCACTTCAAATGCCAAAGCAATGGACAAAAGAATGCAGGAGTATAAAGTAGGTGCTATGGCACCTATGCAATTGGGTGATATTGTAAGGGCCAATGGCGATAAGGGACAGTACTTGGAAACAATATATCAAGGCCCGGATTTTCTGCATTGCGTGGGTATAGAACGGGTAAATTATCCGCAACTGGCCCCCTGTGATCCCAATGATGGATTTTGCGGACCTGGGTACTCCGCTTTCGTTGCCAAAGACTCCGATGCAGAAGTTGCGTTTTTTACCGAAGTTCTGGGCCATTATGTACTCTTTGATTCCGTTTGGGAAGCTGCAGAGGGCGGTGCGTTAGGGGTCAACCCCGGCACTCCATTTCGATTTTGTGGTATCTATGCGCCCGAAGCAAAACAGAATCATTACCTTCTATTGGATTTCAAGGATGGTAATATGATAGATACCGGGGTGCAGAGCTGTATTCCCAACCAGGGTTTGGGTATGTACAGTTTCCAAACCAGTGATATTGAGGAAGTGGTCAAAAGGGCAAAGGAGAACAAGATTAAGATAGTATCACCCGTACAGTATGTTTCCGATTATATTTTGGGTGATGGACAAGCCTGTTTGTTAGAAAGCCCCAATGGTATGTATATTGAACTGTTTCAACCAAACTAAATGGAAAAAGTACTTAAAAGATTTGCTGACATCCTTTGCGGAACCTTGGACAACCAAGAACAGATCGATGCGGAAATAGCGGCAGGAAAGCAGATACATCCGTATGCCAAACATGTAACCGATGTCTGTGATCATAAAATACGAAACAGACCGGCTGATCATCCAGGTATCTATATTTTAGAGGAAAGTTATTATATGCAACCCGGGCAAGATGATGTCCAGTTAAAACCCTTGTTTTTTTATATAACTGCTTCTGGAGAAAATACGGCACTCTTGCATTCCATGCAGGTGCCAGAAGAACATGACCCAAAGGATGTGATCAACGCCAATGATGATTTGGTATTTGATTGGAATACGTTAGAAATGAGACCATGGGGTCCCGCACCCTATGTTTGGCATGATGCGGAGCAGTGTTTTAAAACGGACCATGAGGACCCTATTGGCCCTGGAATGACGTTCCGTCTAACAGAGACCCTAAAAGAAGGTGAACTTTTTGTGATGGAATGTATAAAAAAAGATGGCGTACAAATTACACCTTACAGTACTCCAATCCACTATATTAAGAAGGAATCATGAGTGAGAAACAATCGTTTTGGACGTTATTGGGAATAGCAATTTTAGGTACCATAACCTTGGTGGTAACCAATGGTATGACCATCTCCGGTATTGGGGTCTTTGACACCTCCCTTTTGGAGGAATTTGGCTGGTCACGATCAGAATTAAAACTTAGGGGACTTATCAATTTGGTGGCCTCCTCCGTAATTATGCCTTTTGTTGGTGCGGTAATCGATCGTTTTGGTGTCAAACGAATGCTTATTATTGGGTTGGTCTTTATTGCCGGACTTTTATATTCTTACTCTATCATTAACGCCGCATGGCAGATGTATGCTATTCACTTCTTGTTTGCTTTTGCGGTTTCCGGGGCGGGCACTTTAGCAGTTATCATTATGGTTTCACAACGGGTCAAAAACAATAGGGGAACGGCTATAGGTATTGCCTTGGCGGGTACCTCTTTGGGAGGTATTATTGTGCCTCAAATAGGGTATCGCTTATTGGAAAATTTTGGGTGGCGAGGAGCCTTTCAATGGGAGACCATTGTTCCCATGGTTATTGCCGTGATCATCTTTATCTTTTTAAAACCGGTGAACTACAAAAAGAAAGTGGAACAAAAGGTAGCTAAGGATGAAGAAACTGGCCTTACGGAATTTTCAATGCAAGAAGCTATTAAAACCCCGGTTTTTTGGGCAATTTGTTTCGCCGGCATTTTCTGTTTTTACAGCATATTAGGTATCATAGACAACCTGTTTTTATATTTGAGCGAACTAGGTTATGACAATGGTCAAGCTACCAACGCGTTCAGTATTTTCTTTGCCATCATCCTTGTTGCGAAACTGTCTTCCGGCATTGTAACGGACTTCATCAATGAACACCTACTCTTTAAAATACAATTGGTATTGATGATTGTTGGGGCAGCACTTTTGGCCATAAACTCGGTAAGTCTTGTGTGGCCGTCCCTTATCTTTATCGGTTTGGGTTGGGGAGGCTTATATACCTTGTTCAATTATATCATCATTACCACTTTTGGTGTGAAATCCGCAGGAAAAATAGGTGGGTTGATTTCTTTCTTTGAAGGCTTAGGCTCTGGCTTGGGTATCTATCTTACGGCCTTTATCGCAGATAGAACTGGTTCGTATAGTATGAGTATTTGGGTTATCGTTGGTCTGCTTTGCATCGCTTTTATGATCAGTTTTTTTATTAAAAAAATCTCACCCCAGGATGCTGAAATCATTAAAGAAGAACAGTTGGATGTTGAAAAAGATGATTAAGGTGCTACCTTAACCATTCGTGTACCGCCATTGGTCCCGTTGTAAAGACTTATCAATGCTTCGGGCATGGCATCCAAACCATGACCAATATCTTCTAAGGGAATTAATTTTCCCTCACGTATCCATTGGGCCAATTGCAGTTCATAGTGGGCATAGTGTTCTTGATAATCGTACACAAAGAAACCCTCCATTTTGGCATCCTTAAGTCCAATGCGGTATAAGTTTCTGGGTCTGTGGTATTCCTCCGGTGGAATCAAATATTCAGAAATACGCCCGCAAATGGCTATTCTGGCCCGTCTATTGATTCTCCCTAAAACTTCATCCAATAAAATACCGCCTACGTTATCGAAAAAAACATCGATACCGTCTGAGAAATGAGCGTCCAATTTTTCATACAATCCGGGTTGTTTGTAGTCCAAAGCAATATCGTAACCTAATTTATCTAGCAACAGCCCACATTTTTCGGCCCCTCCGGCTATACCCACCAATTTTCCACAACCTAAAGCTTTTGCTACATATCCCGCCATACTGCCCACGCTTCCCGCAGCTCCGGAAACCAATACGTTGTCCCCTGCCTTTACCTTACAAATATCCTGCATGCCAATAAGAGCGGTAAAACCGTTCATCCCAAGGGCACCAACACCAAAAGAAGGACTCAAATCCTTGCTTTGCATTTTATAGGTCATGTAGTATGGGTCATCTTTGATAATGCTATACTCACGCCAACCTAATTTGGTCTGTATAAGCTCTCCTTTTTTAAAAGCTGGGCTATTGCTTTCTATGACCGTTCCAACCCCTCGTCCGATCATCACATCGCCAATACGTAAGGGACGTTCAAAGCTGGTTTCATTGGTCATATAACGGAGCATAACGGGAGCAACCCCTAAGTATAGGGTTTTAACCAGAACTTCCCCATCACCCGGAATGGGAACAGGTACTTCCGCTAACCTAAAGTCGGTGTGTTTTACCAGTCCTTTAGGGTGTTTAGCCACGACCCATTGCTTCATATCATTTCTTTTCCATCAACTCGTACAGCACGATAAGGTGGCCGTCGTAATCGATAAAGGCTTGCTCCAAAAACTCATACTGTTCGTTACCATCCATTTTAGGTTCCGTAGTTTCCAATCCCAGTCCTTCGATTTGAGCGATAACCTTCTTTAAGTCATCCACTTTAATCACCGAAGCGGCCATGATAATACCGGTTTGCTTGGGTAAAGCAACCCCGGTTACCTCGGTAAGGGCCAAAGTGCGCTCCTGTGTGGGACTGTCCAAAGTGGCAAAGTTGAGTTTTGCCTCCTTTGGGATACGAAATACAGGGTAGGAGTAGGAGTCCGGCTCCGACTCTTGTATATAGTTAATGGTGAATCCTAAAATATCCCTGTAAATTCCCAAGGAACGTTCTAAATTGGCTACGGTCAAAGTGGTTCGTTTAAATAATACTGACATCATTTTTGTTTTTATTGGCACAACCAAAGGATATTATACCTTTTGACTTACCTTGAAATTAAACTTTTGGTTCTTACAAATACCTCCGTGGGCTTGCCCAGAGGTTGTTTATTGATTACGGGTTAATTTGCGGTCTTAGGCGGATCATATCTGCTGATACTATCCAAGAGCAATTTCATTTCAGTGCCAGTTTTGGGCAACTTTGATTTTTCCATTTCTAAATGGTTGATGGGAATCTCCTGCTTGTATTGTGAAAAGACAGGCTTGGTCATTTCTAAAGCGTAATTAGGAATGGTGCGATTTTTTCTAAATGCCGCGATCGGAATTTTGGCAGAAACGATACCGTCTTCTTCCTTGCTAGGATGCTTTGCCAGAATCTTACCATCTGGTCCAACAATCACCGATTCCCCAGCATTGTATCCCGTGCTGACCGGAAGCGTAAAATTGGCCATGGCAGAATAATAATCGTTTACCCAAGCGGTATACACTACATCCTCTTCGGCAAAAAGGGTGGCGGTACGCAGCATGATTTCTGTACCCCGCATGGCAAAAGCAGAAAAAATAAAAGGGTCAAACTGAACCGTACTTACAGCAATATTGCCAAACTCCGTACGTAATACCGGAAATTCCTCTTCCAATCCGTAGGTTTTCCTATAGGTATCCCTAACCGCTTCAATGGTGGTAGTAGTAATTTCCCGGTCACTGTAAATGCGTTTGATGTTCCTGGATTTCCAAAAGGTCTTGGCAATGTTTCCGTCCCGTCCCATTACGGTATTGATACTTAAAATATGATCTGGCCATTGGGCGTCCCGCACATAACTCCCAAAAATCACATAGCAATCGCAAGCCTTGGCAATTTTGCCAATGCGTTTCGTTTCTGGACCCGGCACTTCAATGGTGAACGGTAATTTTTCTTGCCGTGTTCCAGAGGAATATCCAGTTAATGGAAATTCATGGAAAAGAATGATATCTGGACTGTCCCCTTCATTTTGGGCTTGGTCCGCCATTTTTTCCATGTACAACAGGTTTTCTTCCAACCCTTCTGCTATGGACGGAAAACTGGAAAGGGACTTTACCCTGGTCTGCATCACTTTTATAACAATGGAATCCTTCTCCAAAGAGACTTTATCATAAGTGCCATCTGCCTTTACCAACAGGGTCTTAGGTGTTTCATCCGTGGGCATCGAAGATGACGCGGGCGTAGTTTGTTTGCAGGATATGGCAAATACTACTAGGATGGTAGTTGCAAACAGTAATTTTAAATTTCTATTAGTTGTTTTCATCTGTTGTTTTTAGCAGTTGAATAAATTCGATCCAAACACCATCCGGACTTCGAACGGAGAAAAGGAAAACAGCACCATAAGGGGGTATGTTTACTTGCTGTACTTCAGTATTTAAGACAATCCCCCGTTTTTTAAGTTGATTTGCGTAAGCATGCGCATCCCTAACCGGAAAACGGTACATTAGGATTCCAAGATTTGGTGGTTGTGCCAATGCTGAGCAATTCTTACCTGTTAATTCCCTAGTATGCAATAGTTCCAAAGAGCCCTCATTTTTTCCATTGGGATGTACAATGCATACAGGTACATTGATGTTCCCATTGATATTTGGGGGGATTCCAATTACGTTGGGACCGTGGGACCGGCTTTTGCCATCCGTTTCAAAATACAGTTGAAATCCTAGTCCATTTATAAAAAAATCCTTGGTTTTTCCATAATCCGCACAAATGGTGGTAGAATTGAAAATACGACTGGCCTTTTCAAATTCAAAACCTTCCAAAGTAGGTTTATGCCGTTGCATCATGGCAACTACAACTCCGTCGGGGCCTTTGGTCAAAACTTCGGTAACCTCAAATTTCCCAAATGTAAATCGGGTTGGATCTGTAGTACCGTTCCAACCTTGTTTCTGTACCTTACGGTACATATGGTCCATATCCTTTACCCGTACATTGATATCATATATACCGCCAGAATCCCAAATTTGTGCTCCTGATCTAATTTGTTGTTGTCTTTCGACATGGAATTTTACCAATCGCAAATAGCCTTTGGTATCTCCCTTGTTTACCAGCAAGGCTTCCTCAATCTTTATTGAAGTATCTAGTTGCCAAAAGGGATACATTGGTGGATCCAATTGTCCTTTATGGGCCAACTCCCAACCAAAAGTATTTTTATAAAAAGTGATTTCCCGCTCTAGATTGGAAACACTAAAAACGACTTCGTGAAATCCCTTTAGCGAAGAATCATCCGCTCCAAACTCTAGATTACGTTTATACTTTTCCATGAAATTTTTGATTCATTAATTGTTGAAATTCCTTGTATCCAATTGCTATAAATCGTCTAAAAGTTTGTTGAATTCTACAATAAATCCATCGGCATCGTAAAACTTGCTAACCATTACCCGCGTAATGTTTTTACCATCATAGGATGGATATTCCACTAAAGTGGGTGCTCCCAGTATTTCAATATTGGGGAGTTTTTTTATTTTTTCAAACTGCTCCGCTTGGTTCTTACTATTAAAAAGCAAAACAATATTCTGGGGAGTGAAGCCTTCTTTACGCACAGGTTTGTCTACTTTATACTCACTTTTGTAATCATATTCCAACAAGCCCAGTACGCCAGAGAATTGCGTTGTAGCTTTAAGAAAAACCAGGCGAAGTACCTGTTCCCGTTCCGGGGCATCAGGGTGCGGTCTTTTTATAAGATTGTCATAGATGACTTCCATACCAATCACATCCCGGTATAGTTTTAAAGATTCGTTAACGTCTCTGACTATAAGCGTAGTTCTACGAAATATCAACGGCAAATCTCTAGGCTGTACAAGCTCACTTTCTTCAAGGTATTTCTCCGGCTCTTTTGTTGAGTTGGTAGTAACTTGTTCTTTACAACTACTAATAGCAAGTAAAACGAGTACGGTAATGGCTAATAAATGCTTCATACTATTTAGGTATTTTAATAAGATTCTACTCTTTTAAATTTGTTGCAATGGTTTTATTGTTTCGAGACCATTCACTCCATGAACCCACGTATAAATTGGGAATTTCAATACCGGCATGGGCCATTGCCAGTATGGTATGACAGGCAGTAACACCGGAACCACAATGCACCGTAACATTTTCAATGGACCGTGAGCCTATTAGTTTTTGGTATTTTTCTTTTAAGCTATCTGGAGATAAATACAGGCCGTTTTCATCCAAGTTGGTGCTAAAAGGGACATTTACCGCTCCAGGAATATGACCTGCCACTAAATCGATCGGCTCGGTTTCCCCATTATAGCGCTCTTGGGCCCGAACGTCAATGACAAGGTGTTCTTTATCTTGGGAAATTTTTTCAACTTCATCGATAGTCGCCATCGGTAATTTCCATTCATATACCTTATAAGGCGAAACCGTTTTGGGGGT
The DNA here is from genome assembly GCA_937959125.1 of uncultured Croceitalea sp. Taxonomy (GTDB): domain Bacteria; phylum Bacteroidota; class Bacteroidia; order Flavobacteriales; family Flavobacteriaceae; genus Croceitalea. The sequence continues at coordinate 45,191 of CALGQU010000047.1, read as the reverse complement.
TTCTACGGATGACCCCATTGGAAAACCAACTTTTTCAGCTTTCTGAAGACCACCATCTAGTACGTGCACTTTCTTATGGCCAATTGCTTTTAACATCCACCAAAAACGTGCAGAAGCAATAGCACCATTCGTATCATCATAAAGTATGACATGGCTTTCAGGTGAAATACCAAGACTTGTCAATGTTTTGGAAAATTTTTCCATACTGGGCAACGGATGTCTTCCGCCATTTGCGGCATCCTCTTTTATATCGGACAATTGCTCATTTAGGTTTACATGCAATGCTCCAGATAAATGTCTCTGTTGATAGGTGTTTTTGATGTCTTTGCCCATTCGGGTATCTATTAAAACAATAGCTTCATTTTGGTAAATGCGCAATAATTCTGAGGCAGAAATAAGCGGTGATGTATTTTGTTTTGGTGACATAACTTCCGTTTTAGAATTGTTTTGGTTGTCTACTGATTTTTGCTCGTTCTTATTTGTGTTGCATCCAAATAACAAAAGAAATACGAATACCATTGTTGTCTTCATAACCATGCGATATCATTTTTATCCTAATAATTCCATTAATTCAAAAGCGGCACGTTCACCAGATTCCATAGCGCCTTCCATACCGCGCATCATGAGAGCGGTATGTTCACCTGCAAAATGAATTCTTCCATTGGGTTGCGCCAATTCATTTGAAAATGAAGTAATCTGTCCAGGTTTCCAATACGCATACGAGCCGCCGGCATACGGATTGCCAATCCATGACCAATAATGCGCGAATTGTAAGGCTCCCTTTAAACTGGGCCGTGTTGCTTCCAACAGTTTAACTACGGTCGCCAACCCTTCTTTTTTATCCATTTTATCCATTTGAAGAGCTTGATTTCCGGCGATATATGCAACACAACTGGTTACCTTATCCGGATTTGAAACATCATTTTTCATCGCCATAAAACGACCGAATAGTTGGTCTGACCACATACTTGGAGGCATTCCGTCTTCTTCCCAATAGTTTTTGGTGGGAATAAAATGAATTTGCAAATTGGGGGTATAGGAAAGCTCATCAAAGCCCTTTCGTTGTGTTTGGTTTGAAAGGGGTGACATAGCTATACGGCCTAATGCGGGAATGGGCAAGGTTGATAGTGCGTATTTGGCCTGCATGGTTCGGTCATTTTGCAACGTGACCTTTACATGGTCTTTCTCATCCATAATGGCTTTTACGGGAGATTCCATTACGATGTCTTGTTTGAAATCTGCCGCCATGGCTTCCGGTATACGTTGATTGCCTTTAACGACCCCGCCGCCTTCGTCTTTAAATGTGGATTGATGACCCACAAAATTCAGAATCTGAAAGTACATCATAGCAGAGAGCGAATGCTCATCCGTACCATAGCCAGAATTAGTGCCTGCCCCTAAATGGATTGCCCTATCGGAAAAGCCATTTTCTTTGAGTACGGTATAGATGGATTTATCCCATTGGGAAAATTCCTTTTTACGCCAAGCGACCAAATCATTTTTAGGAAGCGGATTCAATTTTTGATAAATGCCCCATTGCTGGGAAGATGGAAAACCTTTTTTAAATCCTTCAGGAAAGGGATTCAGGCTATGGTTGGTCCAGTCCTTTTCTAAAATACTTTGGTTGTTTATAGAAAAATAGATTTCCCCTTTCCGCGGTGTTGATCGAGGTCTGAACGGGCCCATTTCAAGATTGTATTTTTTTACTGTATTCAGAATTCTCGCATATCCTCCTCCAATACCATTGCCCCCTAATTCTGGATGCCCGGGAACTTTGTCTTCTGGCGCAGAAAAAACACGCCCTCCAATGCGATTGGTAGCTTCAATGATTTTGACGCTAAACCCTGCTTCCTCCAAAAGGAGCGCAGCATGTAGTCCAGATAATCCTGCGCCAATAATGAGCACATCGGCATCATAAGATTTTTTACCCGGGTTAACACAGCTATGGAGCCCAAAGTAAAAAGGAGCAGCAGCTAGAAGCAACGAACTTTTTTTTAGCATCTGGCGACGCCCAACTGTTTTTATTTTGGTGGATTTTTTCACTCCTTTCCACATGTTAGGGGTTTAGAAAATACATCTACCGGTTTTGCCTTGGTTACATAGGTTTTATCTGCTTGGGCTTCTGTGGCACCAGCATTACAATTTGAAAATAGTAACAGGTTTAAGATGCTTAAAACACAATAGCGACCGTAGTTACTTTTCATAATTAAAAGTTGAAGTCCGTTATCATAATAGTTCATTCTTTACACTCACAAACGGCAGATACCCAATTCATTTGGAAACCTATAGTTTTGGCCATGGGTTCTCCAAAGGCTAGTGCTGTTGAAGCTTGTGCCCCTTCTTCTTTAAATCGTAAGAAGAAAAAATTGGAGTCTTCCAAGGCGTAGAACGGATACTGCTTGTTCCGCAATTGAATAAAATAGGTTTTGCCATCAATAGGGTTTTCCACCACTGCGGTACCCCCTTGATCGTGCACTCGAAGTCCTTGGTACTTCTTATCCTTTTCGCTGGGTAAATAATACGCCTTTTCATAAAAGGAAACATCGCAAGTATAATAATTTACCCGTCTTAGTTTATGCGGTTCGTTATTGGGATGCCCTTTCCAAAAAGAATCGTCCTTGACCAAGAAGGTGCGGTCTACACGCCAATACTTGTCCTTGGAAAGGATGAGATCATGAACGGAGTATCGAAGCGCGTCGTCTTTTCCAAATTGACATGTTTTGTTGCGCATACTGCCATGAAATTGATCTCCGATGCGTTGGAAGATGACATCGCAACCTTCCAATCCAAACAAATCCTCCTTGGTGATATTGGAAATCGCTTGCCCATGCGTTGGCGCGTTTAAGGCAAACTTGGGAGCATCCTTAAGAAAATAGATTTTCATGATGATACCTAGGGTATCTACCGCACTTTCAAACGATACCAAACGTTGTCTGCTTATCTTTTTTGGGTCATCGTTTAAAAATTCTTCCACATAGAACACATAGTTGCCTATACTATCCGCCAAAACCCTTTTATGCATGCTGTGCAGGCGATCATGCTTTTCCTCTGGATTCCCCTGCCAGTCACTTCTATTTTCTACCCAGAGTTGCTCATCATTGTCAAAAGCCCCTTCAAACCATTTGGCCAAAAGTTGTAGGTCCCGTAGGTTAGGGTCTGCAGATGGGTTCATATGCATTCCCAGGCATTGGAAGATGCCTGCAATCACACAAACAAACACTAGGGGTGACTTTTTCTTCATTTTGTAAGCTTTATCTCGGTAGATTATCATGCGTTTAAAATAATATCCAAGGCAGCACGCTCCCCAGATTCAAATGCCCCTTCCATGCCCCGTTCCATGATGGCCGTATGCTCGCCGCAAAAATGGATGTTCCCATGGTTCTTTCGCATATGGTTGCCAAACTTTTTTACCTGACCGGGTTGCCAGTATACCCAATCGCCTGCACCATGGATATCACGTTCACAGGACTGTATCATTAATCGTTTTAAAACTCCTTTGGTCGAAGGGCGTATTTCCGCTAGTTTTTGCTCAACATAATCAAAGACCTGTTCATCCGTCATTAACCTAAACTTTAAGGATTCCGGTCCGTTAATGAACGCTAGGCCTGCATAGGGATCTCCCTCTTCCCGTTTGCTGCGAATTGCAAAACGCTCCAAGGGTCCGTCCGTCCACATATTGGGTTCCATACCATCTTTTTCCCAAAAAGGTTCTTTAATAATAAAATGGGCTTGCACGGAAAGGCCATAATCCATATTACCTATAGCTTCTTTGGAAATTCCGGAAATGTAAGGTTCAAAGGTGATGTTTCTTAAAACGGTTATGGGGATGCTACATACCACATGCTTTGCCTTATACTCACTACCATCGGCACAACCTACCGTTACCGTCCCGTTTTCCTCTATAAATCCTACAACGGTCCTGCCCAATTGCACTTCATTCTTCATGCTATTGGCCATAGCTTCCGGAAGTAAGGAATTGCCTCCTTTAATCATTTTCCAGCCAGTACCATCTGGGAAACTTATTTTTCCATTGCTAAAATTCATTACATGATACCTACGCAGCTCGTTCATGGCGGAAGTGTTGGGCATACCACCGGCATGGATGACCACGTTCATGAGCTTAATGGTTTCTTCATTGACCCCTTTGGCCCGTAAGTATTGATCGTGAGGAATATCATATTGATGATATTCTGGTTCCAACCAAGCGTTTAGCGGTTTTCCTTGAAGCGGATTGTCCCGATGTGAAATTGCGGAAAGAAAACGATGTGGCAATAAGCTCCGATCTTCCCCTTCCAGAGGGTTAAGTTTGTGGGATTCCCAATTCTCTGCGGTGATGTATTCCCCTTTAATGTTGTAAAGCCATGGCCGGTTGATGGAATTTCCAGAATCTGGATTGTGCATTTCCAATCCCAATTTGTGCACGGTGTTTATCATGCGTGCATAATTGGCACCAATAAACTCTCCGGCGGCTTCTGGTTTTCCAGGTACATTGTTTAAGGTATAAATGCGTCCGCCCAAGCGTTGGCGGCCTTCAATGACCTGCACGTCAAAACCTTGTTCTTCCAATAACATGGCAGCATGCAAACCAGATAATCCTGCACCTACGACAACGACATCATGATTGGATTTTACCGGTCTGTTCTTTTTGGGAATATAAGGTCCGGTAGCGGCCTCCTCCTTACCATCCGATTTTGAAATGCAAGCCGTAGGCAACAACATCCCTGCTGATGCTCCGGTAATTCCCTTAATAAAGTTCCTCCTGTTCGTTTTCATAGTTCTCGTTTTTGCAGTAGATTATTGGGTGACTTCTTCCAAATAAGCAATTAGGGCGTCTTGTTGCTCCTTTTTGGCAACACCTACGAATGCCATTTTTGTTCCAGGGACATAACCTGCAGGATTATCCAACCATGCCCTTAAGGTTGCCTCACTCCAAATAATATCTTTGTCTTTAAGTGCCTCAGAGTATATATAATCCGTTTTGGATGCTGCCTTGTTTCCTAAGAAACCATTGAGGTTGGGCCCCACTTTGTGTGGTTCTCCCTTAACCACATTGTGGCAGGCAGCACAGAGCAAAAAGACCCGCCGCCCAAGTACGTTTTCGGATTTGGGAATGGTGGAAACCATTTCCTCGGTCTTTTTAAAGGTGGTAGTTTCCTTAGTATTAAAAACGGGTTTTTCTTCTTTCTTTTTGTTTTGTCCGCCGCAGGATACCAAGAATAAAACCCCCAGGCATACACCTATATCAAGGATGGATGGATAGCGAATGGTAATCACTTAAAATTAGTTTATAAGGTTGATAGTTAATAAAGTTAACTATTTTTTTCAAAGCACGACGTTATTTAGTCCACAAAGTGTTCTTTTTAGGAATACGGAACATCAAATGACCCTAAAATTGTACTTTTTATGTTATGGGATGTAAACTTCCCCTTGCTTTATAACCGTATTGATATGTTTGGTATGTGCAATATCCTCCAGAGGATTATCCGTCAGCAGTACCAAATCCGCCCAAAATCCTTTTTTGATCCTTCCTAGTTCGTGGTCCAGGTCAAAATAAGCAGCAGGGTTTACGGTTGCCGTTTGTATGGCCTCTTTGGGTGAGAGCCCTGCCTTTACGAGCGTTGCCAACTCTACATGTAAGCTTAAGCCCGGGGTTAAAAAGGCTATTGGGGTGTCGGTTCCTGCCATAATCGGAATTTGGGCATCCTGTATTTTCTTTACCATCATAAAGTTCCAAGCATCATAATCCCTTCTAAAGGTGGTAATTGGATAGTCTTTTAAGGCTTGGGAACGTTCCATCCAATAGGTCGCTATGGAATCTGGGAGCAGCTCATAACTCTTTTGGTAAGCTACGTCTGCGAAGTACTGTTCCGTGAACAAGGTATTTAAAGCGAGGGTGGGCACTTGCCACGTATCATTGGCCTTTAAAACGGCCAATATGCTATCTGCTTTGCTATCGCTATAATTCGCAATAGCGATTTCTTGCTGTTGTTTATGGATCTGTGCCCGTAGCTCAACGCCTTGCTTTAGTTGTCCGGAATGGAGGAGTTCCCTTCGTTCCTCAAGTAAGGCTTCTGCATTGGATGCACAGGAAACTTCAAGGTTCCTTAGATGTTCAAAACTGTCCATCCCAGCCTTGGAGGCAGCCACAGCATCCATACTCAACGGAATATGCCCCGTGACTTTTAAATGGTTGGCATCCGCAATTGCAATAATTTTTTGCAGTTGTTCCGGTGATAGCATCTCGTAGGCCTTTAAGAAATCTACCTTGCCCTTAATCAATGTTTTTACATTTTCTGTGATACGGGCCACATCATCCGCTTTAACGGATAGTGGGGGAAGCCGCGGGCTACTGCCATCATAAACATTGGGGGCACCGTCCAAAAGGGGACCGGCAATCATCATCCTTGGGGCCTTAGTGGGTTGCGCTAAAGACATGTCCCTGTATTTGTTTACAAATGAAAGTTCTCCCCCGGTGTCCCGCACACTGGTGACCCCAAAACGGAGGAACAAGTCAAACATACTTGGGGCAAGTGCCTCCAAATAGGCAAAATGGACGTGGGCGTCCCATAAACCGGGCATCAAATAGTGACCCGATCCGTCAATGATCTGGTTTCTTTGGTCCAAGATGATCGTTTCGGATGGTACAATGCGAAGAATTTTACCATCTGTGATAATCACGGTTTGGTTTTCCGTAGCCCCATCAATTGGATCGATAAGTGTAACTTTATCAATGATCAAAGCATCCTTTAAATAGTATGGTTTTTTGGTACAACCTATAAGGAGTAGTGCAAAAGACAAGAAATACAGGAGGCTTTTCATGATAGTTTTAGTGCAGGTCCGGAACTAAAACTACGTATTAAATTTTAAAAATTATGGGTATCTAAAAAATAGTTAATATATTTAACTATTAATTAGATTAACTAATATGGTTTTATAAGGTTAATTTGCAGTATCACTATGAAAAACAACCGACTAACACTTGCGGCAAGGCCGGGAAACTACATTAAAAAATCTGATTTTGTAATGCAGTCCGTTGATCTTCCGCCTTTAAAAGAAGGTGAGTTTCTTATTAAGGTATTGTTTCTTTCCGTTGCCCCGGTGATGAAGTTTTATATGTTGGATGGCGCTGGTATCGAAAATCCTATGGACTTGGGTGATACCATGCGCGGACGTGGGGTAGGCGAAGTTATTGAAAGTAAAAACAGGGATTTCCAGATAGGGGACATCGTACAGGGCAAATGTGGATGGCAACAATATGTGGTTTGTGACGGTAGTCCTTATCATATGATGTATAAGGTTAACCAAAGGGGATTGTCGTATTCCACGGCCTTAGGTATTCTTGGCATGACCGGTTTTACCTCCTATTTTGGATTATATAAGGTAGGCGAATTGCAACAAGGGGACAACGTATTGGTATCTGCCGCAGCAGGAGGCGTAGGTTCCAATGTTGGCCAGCTTGCGCAGATTAAAGGGGCAAGGGCCGTAGGTATGGCCAGTACGGATGAAAAGTGCAAGCTGCTTACCGATAAATTGGGCTATTACGGGGCCATCAACTATAAAACGGAAAACGTTTCCGAACGTTTGGACGCCTTGTTTCCTAAAGGAATTGATGTTTATTTTGATAATGTTGGCGGGGAATTGTTGGATATTGCCCTTACTAAATTAAGACGGTATGCAAGGGTCGTCTGCTGTGGTAGGATTTCACAGTATGAGGATAGGGAAAATTCCAATTATAGTTTATTGAACTGGCATAAAATTGGAGCTACGCGCTCTAAAATGCAAGGGTTCTTTATTTATGATTTTGAAGAAGACTTCCCTGTAGCGGAAAAGGAAATGGCCAGATGGATCAAAGAAGGAAAATTAACATATCAAGAAGATATTTTAGAGGGACTGGAGAACATGCCCGTAGCCCTTAATAGATTATTTGAACGTAAGAATATTGGAAAACAGTTGGTAAAAATTAGCTGATAGCAATCCTATGTTTTATCAAAAAAAAGTAAGAGATTACCAAAATCAAACTGGAACAGCACTATGGCAGACTATAGTATTACGGTAAACGGCAATGAGTTCACCATCAGTAAAAGCAAGGCGGAAAACTTGGATATTCTATCCTTGGACAATAGCAGTTATCATTTGCTGCAAGAAAACAAAGCCTTTAATATCAAGCTTTTAAAGGCTGACTTTAACCAGAAAACCATGGAGGTTTTGGTAAACGGAAATACCTATGCCGTAGCCATTGCGGATGGATATGATCAAATGGTGAAGGAAATGGGACTTTTGACCAATGCCTCTAGCAAGATAAACGAAATAAAAGCGCCAATGCCAGGGCTCATTTTAGATATTATGGTAGAAGTGGGACAAGAAATCGTAGAAGGAACCCCGTTGTTGGTGTTGTCCGCAATGAAAATGGAGAACATTATCCTGTCCCAAGGTGAGGGTACGATCAAAACCATTGTGGTTAAAAAAGACGATGCCGTAGATAAAGGACAATTGATCATAGAAATGGAGTAATCCATTTTGATGTAAAAAGCGAAAAGTTGGACGGATGAAGTTCCAAGAACCAAGTAAATTAATGTAAATGAAAAAAATCCTCATTGCCAATCGCGGGGAAATCGCGCTACGGGTCATGCGTACGGCCAAGAAAATGGGAATAAAGACGGTTGCCGTCTATTCTGAAGTGGACCGACATTCGCCACATGTAAAATTTGCGGATGAAGCTGTTTGCCTGGGCCCGGCAGCATCTTCAGAATCTTACTTAGTGATGGACAAGGTGATCTCGGCGGCCAAAAGTACCGGGGCAGAAGGGATTCACCCCGGCTATGGGTTCTTAAGTGAAAATGCCGTTTTTGCCCAATTGGTAGAAGACAACGGACTTACGTTTATTGGGCCAAGACCCCATGCCATTGAGGTTATGGGAAACAAATTAGCGGCCAAGGAAGCGGTAAAGGACTATGACATTCCCATGGTACCCGGTATTGATGAGGCCATTACCGATATCGCACTTGCCAAGAAAATAGCCAAGAAAATAGGTTTTCCTATTTTGATCAAAGCTGCCGCCGGTGGTGGTGGAAAAGGAATGCGGGTGGTGGATGCCATAGAAAACTTGGAAGAACAAATGAATAGGGCCATTGGGGAAGCTACCTCCGCCTTTGGGGACGGTTCCGTTTTTATCGAAAAATACGTGGGCTCGCCAAGACATATCGAAATTCAGGTGTTGGCAGATACCCATGGCAATGTGGTGCACCTATTCGAAAGGGAATGTAGCGTACAACGTCGTCATCAAAAAGTAGTGGAAGAAGCCCCCTCTGCGGTGTTGACCCCGGCAATTAGACAGGCTATGGGCGAGGCAGCCGTTAAGGTAGCCAAAGCCTGTGATTATGTAGGTGCGGGAACCGTGGAATTTTTATTGGACGAAAACAAGAATTTCTATTTTTTGGAAATGAACACCCGTTTGCAAGTGGAGCATCCGGTTACGGAACTGATATCCGGAGTCGATTTGGTAGAACAGCAGATCAAGGTTGCGAGAGGGGAGCACTTGGCCATGAGTCAAGAAGCGCTTAGCATTAATGGCCATGCCTTGGAATTACGGGTCTATGCAGAAGACCCGTTGGAAAATTTTATGCCCAGTATTGGCACTTTAACGACCTATAAAGCTCCCGAAGGGGAAGGTATTCGGGTAGACGATGGGTTTGAGGAAGGTATGGAAGTACCTATCTATTACGATCCCATGCTGTCTAAATTGATTACCTACGGAAAAAATAGGGAGGAAGCCATTCAATTGATGATCGAAGCTATTAATGCCTATAAGGTAGAAGGTGTGGCCACTACATTGCCTTTTGGTAAATATGTTTGCCAGCATGAAGCCTTTACCTCGGGGAATTTTGACACCCATTTTGTAAAGAACTATTACGAGCCGGAGCAATTGCAGGCGGAATATGAAGAGGAACAAAAAGTGGCCGCTATGGTGGCTTTAAAACTCTATCTGGACGACAAAAAGAAGCTGAAAATTCCGGAAAATCCAATTTCGGAATGGCAAAAAAATAGGGCGTAGTCCAAAATCGTAGCATACAGACATGAAAGATAAAATACAGATACTTGAAGATAAACTGGCGCAGTCCAAACTTGGTGGAGGACAGGACAGGATTGATAAACAACACGCTAAGGGCAAATTAACCGCACGGGAACGGGTCCATTTTTTATTGGATGAAGGTTCCTTTGAAGAAGTTGGTGCTTTGGTGACCCATAGGACCAAGGACTTTGGCATGGAAAAACAACGTTTCTATGGAGATGGGGTGGTTACCGGATATGGCACTATTAACGGCAGGCAGGTTTGCGTATTTGCCCAAGATTTTACCGTTTTTGGAGGAGCACTGTCCGAAACCCATGCAGAGAAGATTTGCAAGATCATGGATATGGCCATGAAAATTGGCGTGCCCGTTATTGGGTTAAATGATAGTGGTGGTGCCAGAATCCAAGAAGGCGTGCGATCTTTAGGGGGGTATGCCGATATTTTTCATCGTAATGTAATGGCCTCTGGGGTAATCCCACAGATTTCGGCCATTATGGGACCTTGTGCCGGCGGAGCGGTGTATTCACCTGCCATGACAGATTTTACCCTAATGGTCGAGAACTCCAGTTATATGTTCGTTACGGGGCCTAATGTGGTCAAAACGGTAACTAATGAAGAAGTGACTTCAGAAGAATTGGGCGGTGCTTCTACCCACGCTACAAAATCCGGGGTTACGCATTTAACGGCGGCCAATGATATGCAATGCATTGCGCAGATCAAACAAATGATCGGGTATATGCCACAGAATTGCGAGGAACTCCCAGAAGATGTAACCTATGAAGTGGGCGAAGAAGTGCGGGACGTATTGGATACCATTGTGCCGGAAAACGCAAGTACCCCTTATGATATGCGCCACGTAATCAATGGGATTATCGATGCCGATTCCTTTTTTGAGATTCATAAGGACTATGCGGAGAACATTGTGGTCGGTTTTGCACGTTTGGGCGGAAAAAGTATCGGTATCGTAGCCAACCAACCTATGAGTTTGGCCGGGGTTTTGGATGTGGAGAGTTCCAAAAAAGCGGCACGTTTTACCCGTTTTTGCGACTGTTTCAATATTCCACTTTTGGTTTTGGTGGATGTTCCTGGATTCCTTCCTGGTACTGACCAAGAATGGAACGGTATCATCACCAATGGTGCAAAACTGTTATATGCCTTAAGCGAAGCTACCGTACCTAAGGTGACCGTTATTACCCGTAAAGCGTATGGAGGGGCGTATGACGTGATGAATTCCAAGCATATTGGAGCAGATTTGAATTATGCCTGGCCGGGAGCGGAGATTGCGGTTATGGGCGCCAAAGGTGCTAGTGAGATTATTTTTAGAAAAGAGATTAATGCTGCGGATGACCCTGAGGCCAAGTTGGCTGAAAAAGAGGCAGAATATGCCAATTTGTTTGCCAACCCCTATAGTGCGGCACAACGGGGTTTTATAGACGAAGTCATCTTACCAAAAGATACAAGACGTAAATTGATCAAAGCCTATACCATGCTCCAACATAAGGTGGCCACCCTTCCTAAGAAGAAACACGGGAACATTCCTTTGTAAACTAGGGTGGAAGTATAAGATGCATTAATTTGCAAAGGAATTTATGGGCAACGCCATAGGGTATACTACCCCAAGACATGCCCGAACGGCAGGAGGGACTGCCTTGAAATTTAAATCTTGTTTCTTGCAAATGCTTAATAGGCCAGCCTTTGGGGTAGTTTGCAGAACAACGGTAACCAAATAGACCGAATAGTGGGTACAAAAAATTTATTTGAAGCGTTTAATCCGGTTTCTGCAAAAGAGTGGAAACAGAAAATCCAATTTGACTTAAAAGGTGCGGATTATAACGAGACCTTGGTTTGGGAATCCCCAGAAGGTATCAAGGTAAAACCCTTTTATCATTCTGATGATGCTGTTCAGCAATTTTCGATAAGCAAAGAACGGGGGTGGCATATCGGACAGGCGCTATATGCAGGTGATGCTGGGGCCGCCAATATAAAGGCCAAGGAATTTTTAACCAAAGGAGCGGAAAGCATTGTATTTCAAGTTCCTTCCGAAGCCATAGCTATTGCTACCCTACTGGAAGGCATCGATCTAAAAACATCGCGAATTTATTTGAACCTTCAATTTCTATCATCGGCCTATATCAACACCGTTGCGGATTATGCCAAGGAGCATTCCCATAACATCTATTTGAATAACGATCTTTTGGGGAATCTGGCCAAAACCGGGAACTGGTTCAAAAGTAAGGAGGAAGACCATAAGGAACTTGATGCCATTCTTGCTATGGATATGCGCAACACCCTTACTGTAGATACTACGGTTTACCAAAATGCAGGGGCCAATAGGGTACAGCAATTGGCCTATGGGTTGGCACATGCCAATGAATATTTGAACCATTTGGGGGATGCTGGGATGGCCAGCCAAAAAATAACCTTTAAAATAGCTGTTGGCACCAATTATTTCTTTGAAATTGCCAAGCTTAGGGCGTTTCGGATACTCTGGGGAACATTGGCCAAAACCTACGGATCAGAAGTTGATTGTCATATCATTGCCCAACCAACGCGACGTAACAAAACCCTTTACGATTACAATACCAATATGCTCCGCACTACTACGGAATGCATGTCCGCAGTTTTAGGCGGTAGCGATACCGTTGTCAATATGCCCTATGATGGTATTTACCATAAGAACAATGAATTTGGGGACCGCATTTCCTTAAATCAACTGGTTTTGCTTAAAAACGAAAGTTATTTTGATAAAGTAGACAATGCTGCCAATGGCTCCTATTATATAGAAGAACTCACCCAGCAACTGGCGCAAAAGGCTTTGGTTTTATTTAAATCGATAGAAAAAGGAGGCGGTTTTTTAAAGCAGTTGATGGACCATACCATTCAGAAGAAAATAGCCGAGAGTGCAGCCAAAGAACAATCTAAATTTAAAGCTAGGGAGGAGGTTTTGGTAGGGACAAATGTGTATAGCAACCCTATGGATAAGATGAAGGGTGACCTGGAGCTTTTTCCATTTGTAAAGACCAATAAACGCAAAACGTTGATCACACCCATTATCTCCAGACGTTTGGCGGAAGAAGTAGAACAAAAAAGGTTGGATGATGAGTAGGAAAGACGTACAACAGTTGACCATTGAAGTTACATCTTCTAAAAAAAGACAGCAAGGGAAGGACGGAGGTACTTTTCAAACTGCGGAGAATATTGCAGTAAAACCGCAATTTTCCGAAGACGATATCAAAGAAGTTTCCCATTTGGATTTTGCGGCTGGGATTCCGCCCTATTTACGCGGGCCCTATTCCACCATGTATGTACGCAGGCCATGGACCATACGGCAGTATGCCGGATTCTCAACGGCTGAGGAGAGCAACGCCTTTTATAGGAGAAATTTAAAGGCGGGTCAAAAAGGACTGTCCGTAGCCTTTGATCTGCCCACCCATAGGGGCTATGATAGTGATCACGAACGGGTTATTGGCGATGTTGGAAAAGCAGGGGTGGCCATTGATTCCGTAGAGGATATGAAGATTTTGTTTGATGGCATTCCGTTGGATAAAATGTCCGTTTCCATGACTATGAACGGGGCAGTGCTGCCCATTATGGCATTTTATATTGTAGCCGCGGAAGAACAGGGAGTGGATAAAGCCCTGTTGGCGGGAACCATACAGAACGACATCCTAAAAGAGTTCATGGTGAGGAATACCTATATCTATCCCCCCAAACCCTCCATGCAAATCGTGGCCGATATTTTTGAATATACAAGTCAGTTGATGCCTAAGTTCAACAGTATCAGCATTTCGGGTTATCATATGCATGAGGCGGGGGCAACCGCGGATCTTGAACTCGCCTATACCTTGGCAGACGGTCTGGAATACATTAAAACCGGGTTAAAAGCAGGCTTGGAGATCGATAATTTTGCACCACGACTTTCCTTTTTCTGGGGAATCGGCATGAACCATTTTATGGAAATCGCCAAAATGCGTGCCGCACGTATGCTGTGGTCCAAGTTGGTAAAGCAATTCAATCCCAAAAACCAAAAATCTTTGGCCTTACGGACCCATTGTCAAACCAGTGGGTGGAGTTTGACCGAACAAGACCCCTTTAATAATGTAGCGCGCACGACTATTGAGGCGATGGCCGCAACATTGGGAGGAACACAGAGTTTACATACCAACGCCCTAGATGAGGCGATTGCCTTACCTACCGATTTTTCGGCACGTATCGCAAGGGAAACGCAGATCTATATTCAGGAAGAGACCAAGATTACCAAAACGGTAGATCCTTGGGCAGGCAGTTACTATGTAGAGTATTTGACTCATGAATTGGTGCATAAAGCTTGGGATTTACTGCAGGAAGTCGAAGAATTGGGCGGAATGACAAAAGCTATAGAAGCGGGAATCCCAAAAATGCGGATTGAGGAAGCTGCGGCACGAAAACAAGCCCGCATTGACAGCACCCAAGATGTTATCGTTGGGGTCAATAAATACAGATTGGAAGAAGAGGATGACCTGCAGATATTGGAAGTCGATAATGATGCGGTAAGAAAGCAGCAAGTAGAACGTTTGGAGCAAATACGTAAGGATAGGGATGAAAAAGCAGTAACTTTAGCGTTGGAAGCATTGACGCAGGCTGCCGAGGAGAAGTTGGAAGGAAAGGGTCCCAATTTGTTGGATTTGGCCGTAAAGGCCGCTCGAAACAGGGCTACTTTGGGAGAGATAAGTGATGCCATGGAGAAAGCATTTGGCAGGCACAAAGCCGTCATTAAAAGTTTTACAGGAGTATACGCAAAAGAAGTGAAGAAAGACCCCTCATTTGAAAGAGCCTTACAACTGTCCGACGAGATAGCGGAGCAGGAGGGAAGGAGACCCCGTATCATGATCGCAAAAATGGGTCAGGACGGTCATGACCGTGGGGCTAAGGTCGTGGCAACGGGTTATGCCGATATTGGGTTTGATGTAGATATAGGTCCCTTGTTCCAAACCCCGGAAGAGGCAGCAAAACAAGCAGTGGAAAACGACGTACATATCCTTGGGGTATCTTCCTTGGCGGCCGGACACAAAACCTTGGTACCAAAAGTTATCGAAGAACTCAAGAAATACAATAGGGAAGACATTATGGTGATTGTAGGGGGGGTAATCCCAAAGCAAGACTATGACTATCTCTATGAGGCCGGTGCTGTTGGTGTTTTTGGACCGGGAACCAAAATAGCAGATGCCGCTATCGAGATTTTGGAATTGATGAAAGACTAATGGTGCAACCGGGCTTCATTTAAAATACCAGAAAATAAATTTAAGAAGATACCGACTGTTTATTTCATATCCACTTCAACCTTTTAACCCATATTATGCATTAAAAACCATAATAGCGGCTCTAGTTTAGGTGCAATACGGGTTGTTTATAAGCTCTTATGGATTTTTGTAAGGAATCTGCCAAAAAACCTACTTTTGTAGTCACACAATACAGTGAACAAAACAATTATGTCAGAACAAATAGAACGACTTAAAACATTGATTATAGGCTCTGGTCCTGCGGGCTATACCGCGGCAATTTATGCGGCAAGGGCAGATTTAAAACCGGTAATGTACACAGGGATGGAACCTGGCGGACAGTTAACGACCACTACCGAGGTAGATAACTTTCCGGGTTATCCAGAAGGGATCGATGGTCCAACCATGATGGTCCAATTACAGCAGCAAGCAGAGCGCTTTGGAACAGAGGTGCGTATTGGTATGGTGACCGCTGTGGATTTTAGCGATGAGGTAGGGGGGATTCATAAGGTAACGGTGGACAATAACAAAACCATTGAAGCGGAAAGTGTAATTATTTCCACGGGAGCATCCGCAAAGTATTTGAATATCCCTAGTGAACAGCGACTTCGTGGTGGTGGTGTTTCCGCCTGTGCCGTTTGTGATGGTTTTTTCTATAAAGGACAGGATGTGGCTATAGTGGGTGCCGGGGATACGGCAGCGGAAGAAGCTTCTTACTTGGCCAATATTTGTAGTAAAGTAACTATGTTGGTGCGTAAAGATCATATGCGGGCCTCAAAAGCCATGCAGCACCGTGTCAATAGCTTAAAGAATATTGAGGTACGTTACAATACGGAGGTGGACGAAGTTTTAGGCGACCAAGTGGTGGAAGGGCTACGTATGGTCAATAACCAAAGCGGGGAGAAAGAAGATATTGCCATAACCGGACTTTTCATCGCTATTGGACACAAACCCAATACCGATATTTTTAAAGGGCAATTGGAAATGGACGATACCGGATACGTCATTACCGAAGGAAAATCCACAAAAACCAACAAACCCGGCGTATTTGCGAGTGGCGATGTACAGGACAAGGAATACAGACAGGCAGTAACCGCAGCCGGTACCGGCTGTATGGCAGCTTTGGATGCGGAACGCTACCTAGCGGAAGTAGGCTCTGCGGAAGAAACCACTGCGCGCTGGAATTAGGCAAACAAAAGTATTAAAACAAGCGGGCCAATCTGAATAGGTTGGCCCGTTTGTTTTTATTGATGTTTCAAATCATTTTTTAAGTGCTCCAACTATCGATCAACATTCTTATAAGCCAAAAGCTCCCCTCCTTCAGCAAGGAGAGTCTGTCCGACGCTGGTGAATGCATTCCCATTGTTAGTCAGGAGAAAAGGGAGGTTGGAGGATCTAGTTTTCTGATTTTTAGGATTTTATGCTGAAAATAGCATCGTTTCCATTAAAGTAGGACTAAAGTTCCTTACTTTTAGTAGATAAGGAAATAGCAGAACAATGAAAACTAGCACACAAATAATTCTTGTTTTAATAGGCGTATTGCTCATGGGATGGAATGTTACTAATTTTAAAAACCAAGATTCACATGCCTATGTATTTGGCGATCCCCTGCCAGATGCTCCAGAACTAGCGTATAGAGGCGATTTTAGTGTTGGCGTAACAACGTTAGAGCTTGTAAATAAAAATCAATGGGATATCTTAAGGATAGATAATGGAAAGGCGCCCACATATGATAGACCTATTACCGTAGAGGTTTGGTATCCCGCAGTAATCCCGGACGGCAAGGAAGAGATAGTATCATATACCCAAATGCTTGGAAGGAACGGAACCGAGGGCCGACCCTTGGTGCCGTTTACATTTGAAGGAAGGGCGTTACGGAATGCTAAAATTATAGACACGGACCACAAGTTTCCATTGATCATCCTGTCCCATGGTTATGTAGGTTCTCGCTACCTATTTACTTATTTATCTGAAAATTTGGCTTCTAAAGGCTATGTTGTGGTTTCCATAGATCATACGGATTCTACCTATAAAGATGCGGCAAACTTTACCAGTACTTTGGTGAATAGATCCTTGGACCAGTTGTTCGTTTTAAATGAAATGGCAAGGCTGTCAGAGTCTGCAAAAGATAGCTTTTTGTTTAATCGTGTAGACGCCAACAATACGGGTCTGGTAGGCTATTCCATGGGAGGCTACGGAGGATTAAATACCTGTGGAGCGGGATATAGCGAGAAGGCTGTAAGTTTTTATAAAACAGCCACGGGCGGCAATACGGCCCTGGATGGACGAACGATGGGTAGCAAAGCCTATGAAAGCTTTACAGATGATAGGATAAAAGCATTTGTAGCGTTGGCCCCATGGGGAATGGCCAATGACGTTTGGGATGAAAAAGGACTTGCGGGACTAAAAACACCTACTTTTTTTGTATCGGGCAGTGAGGACGATATTTCTATGTATGAAAATGGGGTCAAAGCAATTTATGAAGGTGCCGTAAACAGTAACAGGTACCTGCTGACTTATATTAATGCAAGACATAACGTGGCCCCTAATCCACCTGCGGAAGCTACTATGGCTCCAGGACTCAATATTGACGAGTATTTGCGTTATGCGGATTCTGTTTGGGACATGAGAAGAATCAATAATGTAAACCAACATTTTGTAACGGCCTTTTTTGGCATACACCTAAAAAACCAGGATTTAGGCAGTTATCTAGAGCTAGCACAGGACGCCAATACAGGAAATTGGAAGGGTTTTAAACCAAGAACGTCCATTGGGATGGAGCTTAGGCATGCTACACCAAATAAGTAGTGGTAAAAATTCTAGGAACGTAAGTGTAAATAATAAAAACCAAATCAATGAAACGTAGGGATTTTGTAATTGGTACTGGGGCCGCCTTATTATCGGCGGCATCCTATGGTCATATACTTGGTGCAAACGATAAATTGGGGGTGGCCTTGGTAGGTGCCGGCCGAAGGGGAAGGTGGGTACTCAAGAAAATGCTGGGGACAGGCTCGTTTCATCCTGTGATTTTATGTGATGTTTGGGATGAACAAATTAAGCGTACCAAAGACTTCCTGCAACTAGAAAAAGTAGCGGAAACCTTTGATATAAACGATGTTTTATCCCGTAAGGATGTGGATGTAGTGCTTTTGGCGTCACCCGATCATCTTCACACATCGTATGCATTAAAAGTACTGGCCGCAAAGAAACACCTCTACCTAGAGAAACCGGTGACCCTGCACTATGAAGAGGGTAGTTTATTACAAAGCGCACTGGAAAACACTAGTGTTGTATGCCAAACGGGAACCCAACAGCGCAGTGGTCAAATGTATAACCAAATCAAGGAAGAATTTTTTAATGGATCTGATAAGCTTGGCGAAATTGTTTTCGTGGATGCCGCTTGGAGTGATTTTGGTTGGCAAAGACGAGAAGTAAAACCTCGCTCGAAACCAAAAAATTTTAAATGGGATACCTTTCTTGGGGAATCTGGCAATATCCCTTACGATTGGAAACGATACGATGCTTGGCGGAATTATAAAGAGTTCGGTGCTGGGATTTTGTCCGATTTATTGACACATTGGGTGGATGTAGCCCAATGGATGCTGGATGACACTACTCCTCTTAACGCAGTCACTACAGGAGGTATTTATCATTTAAAAGATGGTAGGACCAATCCGGACACCGTGAATTCCATTATCCAATACAATAACTGGAATTTTTCTTTCGAATGTTCCATAATGCCCGTTAAAAACACGCACGACGCTGTCCTTTTCAAGGGTACCAAAGGAAACCTCGAAGTTTTTAGGTCGGGATATATCTATACACCCCATGATGGAAATGCCAAGACATATCAAAATGAGGAGGATTTGGATTTAGCGCATATCCACAATTTTATCGAAGCGATTAAAACTGGAAAGAAACCTTCTGCAGATATTCAAGTTGGTTTAGATGCCGTAAAACCTTCCCATTTGGCGGTATCCGCTTATTGGAAGAACAAAAGGGTAGCATTCAATGCAGAAGGGACGGAAATAGTTGTTGTTCCATAAGCTAGGGCAGTAAAATTTTCATATTCTCCTACCTTACCCAAGCCAGACCTATTTCATAAGGATATTTTCAATGATCGGTCCTGATAAAAAACTAATATGGATTCCCTTTAATATTTTAACACACTTCTAACATAACTATGGTAGTGCAAGCTTAATTTTTACGACCATATTTGGATAAGAATACTAATACAACTTAAAATGAAAAAAATGTACGCAAAATGCCAATTAGGACTACTGCTGTTAGCAGTTTTTTTTACAACGACCTTGGATGCACAGTTGACACTTCCGGCAGGGAGTCCAGAAGCTGAGGTAACCCAACGTGTTGGGATAACGGATATTACCATACATTACAACAGGCCCTATGTAAAAGGACGTGAGATTTGGGGAAAATTGGTCCCTTATGGATTTAATGATCTTGGTTTTGGAACGTCAAAATCGGCACCATGGAGAGCTGGGGCAGATTATAACACTACTATTGAGTTTACGGATGACGTTACAATTGAAGGCAATGCGGTATCTGCCGGAAAGTATGCCTTGTTCTTCGCCATTGAGGAAAATGGGGACGTTACCGGAATCCTTTCCAGTAATACGACTTCTTGGGGCAGTTATTTTTATGATGAAGCAGAAGATGTCCTTCGCTTTAACGTAAAAGCCAAAGATTTGGAAACTTCCGTAGAGCTATTGACTTTTGGTTTTGACACTGTTGAAGCCAATAGTGCCGTTGCAAGTCTAAAATGGGAAAAGAAAGAAATCCCTTTCACCATTGAGGTGAATGTAAAGGATATCGTAATGAAAGGAATTGCCAATGACCTACGTAACCCAAAAGGGTTTAGACAGACCAATTGGGATCAGGCGGCTAATTACGCCTTTGGTGCCGGGGATTTGGATAAAGCTTTAGAATGGGCAAACGCTTCTATCAGCGGTAACTTTTTTAGTAAGGAATCATTCTCCAACCTTTCTTTAAAATCGCGGATTCTGGCTAAGCAAGGAAAGCAAGAGGAAGCATATCAGTTTCTGGATAAGGCCATTGCCTTGGGCAATGCGCGGGAAATTTATGGTGCGGGAACGCAATTGTTGGCAACCGATAAAACTAAGGCCCTTAGTATCTTAAAGGCCAACGTAAAGCAAAATAAAGGAGCTTGGCCAAGCAACTATGGACTGGCAAGGGCTTACTCCGCTAAAGGAGACTTTAAGAACGCTATAAAATCGTTAAACCAATCAATGAAGGTAGCACCCGCAAATTTTAAACCCCGTTTGGAGCAGAGCTTGGAAAAGCTTAAAAACGGAGAAGACATCAATTAATATAGGTGTCCATACGATATAAAAACGCCCTGATTTTCAGGGCGTTTTTTGTATATCCTACTTTAGAATAACATCATATCGTACCTAAACTATTGGATGGTGATAGGGAATGATACTTCAATATCCGTATCTCCGCCCGCGTTGGTAATATCACCTTCGGCAACACCACTCGCGTTTTTATCCAATAAATGACGAAGTACCACGCTTAAGTTACCGGTAGCGGCATCTCCCGTGGTCAAACTAAAAGTCAACCCAATAGGATTACCATCATCATCAGCGTCCGTATACATCACCATAATGGAACTCTCCGCACCGTTTATAGGGGTATAGAACATCTGATGTTCGTCGTCTTCCAGGGCCACTTCTTCGGTAATATCTTCCGCAGGGTCTTCCAATTCGTTTAGGAGTTCCACGGTACCTAAATACGTGGTGTTGGCGGTCAACGTGCCAAACGTAACCATCGCATCATTTGGACCATCCCCGTCCAAATCCTGACTTCTAAACACTATTGGAGTCGAATCACCTACAGGGGTCAAAGAAACGGTGATTGTTGTAATTACCTCTTCTTCATTAACAATTTCTGGGGTAGTATCATCATCATCCGAACATGAGGCTATTGATACTAACAAACCAAAGACTAATAAAAATTTAAAATGTTTCATAACAGGAATTCTAATTGATTAATAATTAATTTTAAGATTAAGACTAAAGTTTCTTCCCAGTTCATCCGCAAATAACCGGAATCGATTGAGATACTGCCTGTACTGGGTATTCAAAATATTGTCCACGCCAAAACCTAGAACAATGTTTCCTGGGGTTTTGGATAGATCTATACTACTGGTAAGATGCAATAAATGATAAGCAGGTGGTGGTGTACTTACATCTACCAAGACCGAAGTTTGTGTATTGTTCTCCACGATCAGAGCGGTAAAATTATTGTCCGGAAACCGTGTCTGCTCCAAGTGTAGTTCGCTTTTTAGGGCAAGCTTGAGGTTTCTTAGTGTAGGGTTGGAATAGGCAAGAGTATTGGTCCAATTAGGTGGCGGAATGTTGATTACGGGTTCATCCCTAGTAACATCGGTACCTCTTAAATAGGAAAAGCTGGAGGTATAATCCCATGAATTTAAGAAGTGATAATCAAGATCCACATCCACACCAAAGAATTGGGCATCGTTCTGCACATATTCAAAGACTTGAAAACTTCCCCTAGTTGTCGTTGTAATACCGGTCGGTTCCAGCGCAATAAAATCAGAAACCAGGTTGATATAGGGCAAAACGGAGAGTCCAAATTTGTCATCTTTTGAACGATATGCGATATTAAGGGAAAATTTATTGGAGTTTTCACTGTCGATACGCAGGTCTCCCAATTCAAATGCCAAGGAAGATTGGTTAAGCCCTTCGCTAAACAATTCTGCAGGGTTCGGTGGTCTACTCGCCAAACCATAGTTGAAGCTAACTTCCATAGTTTTGGATAGTTGGTGTTGGAGCCCCGCTACCAATGAAAAATTCACAAAATCAAAAACAGGATTGGTCAATAGCTGTGTTCCAAAGTCCTCAACCACGGTATTGCCAAAATCAAGATTATAGCTTCTGGCTTCCCAAAAACTGGTCCTATAAAATTTTTGGGCATCTATTTGCGAAAAATCCAATCTTGTACCAACATCAAAATTCCAATCGTCGCTTATGGCATACTCCATACCGGCATAAGCCCCAAGTCCCAAACGTTTATAATCTGGGATGATCCTTCGTACGCCGGTATCCGGACTCGCAAAATTTTCCTGGGCGTATCCGTTTATACCTATATTCCAGGTTATTTTTTCTTTGGTATCTATGATCAAATCCAAATCCAGCTGATGCGAGGTCAACTCCAAATCCACAACCGGGATGGAATTACGTCCCCCACGACGATTGTCAAATTCCTGCCTATCATTAAATTGGAAGGCGTATTGCGCTGTCAATTTACCCAAGCCGGGAAATCTATAAAAGCCTTTTGCCTTGACCAGATGATGGGTAACCTGTTGCCGAGGTGCCGCAATAGTATATGAAAATGGCCCGGTAAGTGGTGGTATGGGACTATCGATAGCCGCTACTAGGTCCGTAACGTTGCCAAAATCCGCAGCCCTAAGAATACCAAGCTCGTTTTTCAAAAAGCTATAAAAAAGTTCACCGCCATACGTAAATTTATTGATGCCGCCACCTAGGGTAAACCCAATTTGCTCCGTACCGGTATTGTTCAAAAAATAATCTGGAGCCCTAAAATCGCCAAAGCGTTTATAGGTAGCTTGGGCCCGTATTCCCAAACCATTGGCGAAACCTTTTTCCAAATGAGTGGTAAGCACACCACCTCTACCATTGGAGGAAGCAGAAGCCAAGGTCGATCCGGTTAAGGTATCTTTTTGCTTATAGGGTTTGGGGAGGGCTATGACCACACCGCCAATGGCGTCACCGCCATATTTTAAAGCCCCTGAACCCTTGACCACCGTAATTCTATCTGTAGCATTCAAATCTACATTGGGGGCATGTTCCGATCCCCATTCTTGGTCTTGTAATCGTACTTCATTGGTAATTAAAACGATACGGCTCCCATTTAACCCTTGGATAACCGGTTTTACTATGGTGCTTCCCGTGGTGAGGGAAGAAACCCCGCTTAACTCCTTTAACGCATCCCCAAGAGAACCACTGGCATACTTTTCTAAAACCACTTTGTCCACACTGGCCGAGGTAACGCTGGTGGCATGAGGTTCTTTATCCGCTCCAAAAAGGGTTACGCCTTCCAACAATTCTAAATGGTGTTCCAAAGTGATATCCAGTTCCGTATTCCCTTCTATGTTAATAGGTAGAAAAGTGGTGTTGCATTCTGGATGTGCTATTTCTAATTCTATTTTCCCGGGACAAAGTGCTGTGAATTCATAATTTCCCCCACTATCGGAGATAACGGAAATAGTGGTGCCATATATGGTTATGCTGGCACCTGCCAAAACCGTTTTATTATGGTAATCCAAGACCTTTCCCTTTAAGTTCAGCCTGCACTGCCCATGTATTTGGGTAAAAGAAACCATTGAAAATAATAAGAGAATAACAATTCGCATTGTTGTAGCGTACTAGATAACGTATAAATACTAGGTAAGACCAAGCACTGGATGCGCAGTCTTCTGAACGGAATATTAAATGTGCTGGGGAGGAGGTCTGGAAAAGAAACCATACCCTAGATACTCTTGGATGACATCTGTAGTGGACGTATTGATAGTTGTATCAAAAGTTTCCAGAATTGCCGTTGGTAAAGTAACAGTAAGGGTAGGGGTAAACGATGTTAATTGCTGTTGTATAGCTAGCTCGCAAGAGGTACAATTCTCAATTTCGTCTCCTTCGGTATCGTGATGGGAATAGATATGCACGGCAGATACCTTAAAAGCCATTAAGGCTATAAAGATGAACGACATTGCTATTTTGGAGAATTCCCTCATAATTTCGCTAAATTATACTTTTTACGACATGCGCACTTGTTAATAAAATCATAATTCTATTTCAACAAAAAGCCAAGGCCAATACGCTTCAACATTTTTTTCTCAAAGGCCCAAAAGAACTTATGTTGCCCAAACAGCCATCCAAAAAACACGAGGAGAACCTGATAAATGGGAAAAATGAGCAAAATGCGCAAGGGCCAGTATACCCATCCGGAAACACTCTCTTTGGTGATTCCTAAGACATCCATAACGGGTCCCGCTAGTTTGGCAGAGGCACTTCCCGTAATGGCAAAAACAATAAATATTATGGCTATTTGAAAGTTGGAACTGATGCCCCAACGTTGCTTTAGTTTTTCCATCTGATCGAATTCGATAGCAAATCTACAAGATTAAATCCGAGGTAAAAAAGGACCAAGCCTTTGGTTGAACCTTCTTTGGAAAAAAATAAAGTAGTTATAGAGTTTGTAGTTGACCTCATACCCGTAATCAATGGTAGGGTCATAATCAATTTGAAGTTGATAGAGGTTGGGGTCAAATTGCAGCGGATTCAATGCGCGTTGATTCCAATTAATGACCAAAATATTATTGCGACTTTCCAAAAATGATTGGGAATAATATCCGGGAGGCCTTGCAATACTTTGTAACCATGTATTAAAGCCAGGTTCCATAATGATGATTTCATATTCCGATTCCTCATCTGCAATTTCAACTGGTTCTTCGTTTTTGGATTCGAAAACCTGTTGTTCTTTTTCAGAAATATCCAAAGCTCCCTTCTGCGCACCGCAACCCATGATAAATAGGCTTAAAACCAATGTACTACCATATTTAAAAAGAAGTTTCCCCATCATACTTTAAAAGTATAAAAAAAGCCATTTAGAAAGTCTAAATGGCTTGTTAAATCAATATGCTTTGTAATTACTTTCCAAATAATCCGCCTAGAAGTCCACCAAGACCTCCTTTTTTCTGTCCGCCACCGGACAATACCATTCCGGCCAAATCATCAATAACACTACCATCACCATCAGAATCCAAAAAAGATTCGATGAGGGATTGTTGTTTATTGGCCGCGCTGTTACCACCCATTAACCCGCCCAAGAGTCCGCTAAGGGCATCTGGACTACTAACATTTTGTTGGCGTGTTTGTTTTCCCAAAAAGCCTAAAAGGATAGGGGCCGCTATTTTTAGAATTTGGCCTACGGAACCGGCATCGATACCCGTTTTGCTACTTAAGGCGTTTTCTACTTGGGGCTGCTTTTGTCCAAAGACATGTCCTAGGATGCCTGCACCATCATCCATAACGGATTGGTCCACACCGCCACCAAACAAACCGCCCAAATCGTTTAGGATACTTCCATCATGCTTGGAAGATAGCGCGTTCATCAAACCTTGTGCCCCTCCCGGGCTGGCCGCATTTTTTTTCATGGCACCCATAAGCAAAGGCATGGCCATGGACAATACATCCGCTGTTTTGCTTTCGGATTGTCCTGTTTGACCAGAAACACCGCTTATCAATTGTTTGCCCATTGGGCTATTTATCAAATCCAATAATCCTGACATTTTCTATTGTGTTTTAAAATGAAATGACAATGTACAAAAAGTACCACTATTGTTAACGTGACCTCCAAAGTATTTACCCAAGGCGTGTGATTATCTGGGATGCCAATTCCAATCCAATACGGTTTTGGGCTTCCTTGGTGGCAGCTCCAATATGCGGACTTAGGGAAATATTGGGATGCATTAAAATGCGGATCTCTGGGCTGGGTTCCGACTCAAAAACATCCAAACCTGCAAAGGCAACTTTACCAGATTCCAAAGCCTCTACCAAGGCAACTTCATCTAAAGTGCCCCCTCTGGAAGCATTAACAATACCAACACCATCCTTCATACTATTGAATTCATGGGAACCTAGGATATAGTCCTTTTGCGCCGGCACATGCAAGCTGATGAAATCTGAAGCTCCAAGCAACACCTCCATGGATGAACTCTTAAGAGGAAACGACACTTCTTGTCCATCAAAAAACTGTAAGGTAACGCTCTGCTGATCCGCTACGGGGTCATGGTAAAGTACCTGCATTCCACAACCTAGGGCAATTTTAGCGGTTTCTTGTCCAATTCTGCCAAAACCGATGATACCGATTGTTTTGCCGCGTAATTCCGACCCACCGGCGTAGGCCTTTTTCAGTTGTTTGAATTTGCTATCCCCTTCCAATGGCATATTTCTATTGGCATCGTACAAAAAACGAACACCACCAAAAAGATGGGCAAACACCAGTTCCGCAACGGATAGGGAAGAGGCCGCTGGGGTATTGATCACATGAAGTCCTTTGGATTTTGCATACTCTACATCAATATTGTCCATACCCACACCACCGCGACCAATAAGTTGTAGCGATGGGCATTTGTCCAATAAGGGTTTCCGCACTTCCGTGGCACTTCTGACCAAGAGAGCGGTGATGTTATTGGTATTTATAAAATTCTGAAGTTGTTCTTGGGCCACTTTGGTGGTGATCACTTCAAAACCAGAAGCTTCCAATTGTTCCACTCCAGCGACAGAAATGCCGTCATTTGCCAATACTTTCATACATTATCCTTTTCGTTCCAATTCGCTCATGATATCTACCAAGGTTCCCACGCTTTCTAAAGAAAGTGCATTATACATGGAGGCCCGGTACCCACCAACGGAACGATGACCATTAATGCCATTGATTCCCGCTTCTTTGCAATTGGCATCAAAAATTTCCTTTAAGGTATCGTCCGTGATATTAAATGTGGCGTTCATGGTTGAACGGTCCTCTTTAGCCGCAAAACCGGAAAATACCGGATTTAAATCTATTTCTGAATAGATCAGGTTGGCCTTTTTAGCATTGATTTCTTCAATAGCCGCTATTCCTCCCAGATTCTTAAGCCATTGCATGGTAAGCATGGAGACGTATACCGCAAAAACTGGTGGCGTATTGAACATACTATCCTTACCAATATGTACTTTATAGTCCAACATAGAAGGTATTTTACGTGTCACTTGTCCAAGAACGGCTTCTTTGACCACAATTAATGTGGTGCCAGCGGGGCCCATATTCTTTTGGGCACCGGCGTAAATCAAATCAAATTGTTCAAAATCCAATTGTCTGGAGAAGATATCGGAACTCATATCACAAACCAATGGGCAATCTGTTTTT
Source organism: uncultured Croceitalea sp. (assembly GCA_937959125.1). GTDB lineage: Bacteria > Bacteroidota > Bacteroidia > Flavobacteriales > Flavobacteriaceae > Croceitalea. The sequence continues at coordinate 17,876 of CALGQU010000047.1, read as the reverse complement.
GGGAAGGACTTTAGCTGTGTTCCAAAAATGGTGTTATTGGAAGTTAGGTGTAAATAATCCAAGTCGTTTGGAACGGTATAGTTTTTTGGAATGAAATTAAAGTTTTTCTCTTGAGAGCTTGCTACCTCTACAACTTCTCCAAACAAACGGGCTTCTTTTACGGCCTTTAAACTCCATGTGCCCGTATTGATATAGCCGGCTTTCTTTTCCAGAAGATTATAGGCAACTTGTAAAAACTGGGTACTGGCGCCTCCTTGCAAAAAAAGTGCAACATAGCCCTTGTCCTTTAAATCAAGAAGTTCCAAGGCAAGGGAACGGGCATTTTCCATAATTTCAACAAAAGCAGCACTGCGGTGCGATATTTCTATTAATGAAAGTCCGCTACCATCCAATTCTACAATGGCCTCGGCAGCTTTTTTCATGACCTCTTGAGGCAAAATACAAGGTCCTGCACTAAAATTATGTCTTTTCATCTTTTAAAATAGTTAAGCGATAAAGGTCTGAAAAAAAAGGAAAAGGAAAAACTGGAGGCAAAAATTAGAGTTCCATCAGGAATTTTAGGGTATCCACGCCATCTGCATAGTCATTAAGCTGTGGTAACTGGGTACTCCCCAACGGTATGGTATTTGGAATATTGATCTTGCCAACAACGCATTGCAAGTTCTCTTTAGCGTCCTCTAGATATTGTGTTAATGAAGCGGTGTCTTCATAAAATTCATAGAACAAGGTGCCAATGGGGGAACCAAAGCCCCCATCTTCTTTGATAAGGAGAAAGTTATTGTCGAGAATCTTAAAATCGGACATTAAGAAAACGGCCTTGTTATAATCGTAGTTATTGGCGTATTTATGGTTGTTAATGATTTCGTTATAGGGGTAAATGGCTTCAAAAAAAGAGGCGAAATCATATCCTTTTGGGACCATTAGTTTAGATATACTGCGACAACCCAATCCAAAATACCGGAATACGTCTTGGCCTAAAGCCGTTAGCTCCTTTTGGGTTTCGGTACCTGTGAGTACCGCAACGGAATTTCTGTTCTTACGGATGATACAGGGGTATTTTTTAAAATAATACTCAAAGTAACGCCCTGTATTGGTACTTCCCGTGGCGATTACGGCCTCGAAATCCGATAGTTTCCCTTCAGTGAAACGAATACGATTTTCCAGTTCTGGTGCTTGGCCCACTAAAAACTTGGAAAGAAAGGGAAGCAAATGACTATCGTTGGAAGAGGGTTTTACCAAGACGGAATTTCCGCTTAACAGTACACAAAGAAAGTCATGAAACCCCACTAGCGGAATATTCCCCGCCATAATGACGGCAATGGTTTTTGGTTTTTTAGGTGCTTTGCCCCTATAGCTGCCCAACCAATATGTTAGGTTTTCCCGTTGTAATAACCCTCCCCATTGGCGTAAGGCGTAGTGAACGTTTTCCTGGGTAAACCAGCTATTCTGTTGCCCAGCTTTTAAAACGGTATCCTTAAGTTCTTGCGCCCATTGGGAATCGGCAGGGTGACTATCTTCACAAAATTCCGTTAAAAAAGTGCCAAGCCGGTGAAAAGCATCTAAAATGGAGGTCTGTACCGTCATTATAGTTGTATACTAATTTACTAGGGTTTATTTTTGTGCAAAAGTAGCAATGCCAAAGGGATTTTGGCATGAAAAATTATAGATATGGCGATTATTATAACGGATGAGTGCATCAATTGTGGGGCTTGCGAACCGGAATGTCCAAACACGGCAATTTATGAAGGTGCCGATGAATGGCGTTATAGCGATGGAACATCCTTAGAAGGGGATGTCGTTTTACCAGACGGTAAAGCAGTCAATGCAGATGAGGTCCAAGAGCCTGTAAGTGACGAGATATACTACATTTCCCCGGATAAGTGTACGGAATGTATGGGTTTCCATGAAGAACCCCAATGTGCCGCCGTATGTCCCGTGGACTGTTGTGTCCCAGATGAGGATAGGGTAGAAACAGAAGAAGAGCTTTTGGGAAAACAACGTTTTATGCATCCTGAGGGATAAACCAGAAAGAAAACAAGTATTTTAGCCCGAATCTAAAGGATTCGGGTTTTTTTATGGAAGAAGAAAAAGAATATCATGGTATTTGGAAGGACATTGGATGTGTCTTATCCGCTTTGGCCATCCTTGGCATCCTGGCTTTTATCATACTTATGGCCTACCAATTTTTTAGTGGACTCTAAAAAGATATTGTTGTTCCCTTTGTATTGGGCTACCCCACTTTACGTTGGACATTTCTCTTGTACAACAGTTTAAGTTGATGGACGACAAGCTCCTCTTTTTTTAAAGGTTTGGTCAAGTGTCTTCTTACAAATCGGTTATACAAAATCTCTTTATGCAAATGTTCTCCAAGGGTGGAGCTTATAATATAAACGCTAAGTTGTTGTGAATCAACACGCATTTTGGAAAGAACTTCCAGTAAATCCGTCCCATTGAGATGGGGCATGTCCAAATCTACGAGTAGAAGGACTTTCTTTTGATCTACCAAATCTTGGACCAAGTTTTTAAGACCGTACACTGGGTTGTGGTAGTTTTTGATTTCCCTCGCTAATTGTAGTTTTTGGACTATTTTGGAGTGTATCTTACCGGCAATCTTACTGTCATCTATCACGTAAGCAACGTCAAAGTAGGCTTTCTGCATTTTTTGGGGGCTATTTGCTATAATTAACAATAAATTCCCCAGTTTTATTGTGGTTATCTTTTAAAAAATAGTGACTCTTCGATGAAGTGTTTCTTTTTGACCATTAAAAGCAAAAAAGTTAGACTTATCTTTGCAGCCTTAAAAATTAAAGAATGAAAGCTGGTATCGTAGGATTGCCCAATGTGGGCAAATCAACCCTTTTTAACTGCTTGTCCAATGCCAAAGCGCAAAGTGCGAACTTCCCTTTTTGTACCATAGAACCCAATATTGGGGTGGTCAACGTACCGGATTCTAGATTGGAAAAACTGGAATCTTTGGTCAATCCAGAGAAAGTGATTCCCGCTACCGTAGAGATCGTTGATATCGCCGGTTTGGTCAAGGGGGCCAGCAAGGGCGAGGGATTAGGCAACCAGTTTTTAGGAAATATTAGGGAGACCGATGCCATTCTCCATGTTTTGCGTTGTTTTGACAATGATAATATTGTCCATGTTGATGGATCCGTAGACCCTATAAGGGATAAGGAAACCATTGATATGGAACTCCAGCTAAAGGATTTGGAAAGTGTAGATAAAAAACTGGATAAGGTTAAACGCGCCGCTAAAACAGGAAATAAGGACGCCCAAAAGGAAGCTGCAGTTTTACAAACCTTAAAAGACGGTTTGGAAGCGGGTACTTCTGTACGGGCCATTGCCGTTACCGACGATGAAAAAACGGAATTTGTAAAACCTTTGCAATTAATAACCGATAAACCCGTACTCTATGTTTGTAATGTGGATGAAGATGCGGCAGCAGAAGGAAATGCCTATGTAGAAAAAGTAAAAGCGACGGTAGCCCATGAAAATGCCGAGGTGATTTTCTTGGCCGTAGGCACGGAAGCGGATATTACAGAATTGGAAACCTTTGAAGAGCGTCAGTTATTTTTGGAAGATTTAGGCTTGCAAGAACCCGGTTCCGCAAAGCTCATTAGAGGAGCGTACCGTTTATTGAATTTGGAGACTTACTTTACCGCCGGGGAAAAAGAAGTCAGGGCATGGACCATTCCTATTGGGGCAACGGCACCGCAAGCTGCCGGGGTCATCCATACGGATTTTGAAAAAGGATTTATTAGGGCAGAGGTGATATCATATGGTGACTATGTGGCATATGGTAGTGAGACCAAGGTTAAAGAAGCGGGAAAAATGCGTGTCGAAGGAAAAGAGTATGTTGTTAAGGATGGAGACGTAATGCATTTTAGGTTCAATGTCTAATAGGTTTACGGGGCTTAGAAAAAACTATTTTTAGTAACGTTGCGCAAAGTGTGATGCTGTACAATCTATAGTGCTAAAACGGGACATGAAAAATCATGTTAAAGAACTATTAACAAAACAAAAAGGTATTTGTTGATTACTTTCCTTGGCTAGCATTTTGATTTTTCACCCTAAATTTTATATTTAGCTTTTAAATAGTTATACGTGACGGTTTTTAGTTGGTGACCAGTATTACGGAACCATTGCACTAACGACCATTAACAAGGACTATCAACAAAACACATGGCAAATACCCAATATACAGAAGACAACATCCGTTCGCTGGACTGGAAGGAGCATATTCGTATGCGCCCCGGGATGTACATTGGTAAGCTTGGTGACGGCTCTTCTGCAGATGATGGTATTTATATCTTATTAAAGGAAGTCATTGATAATTGTATCGATGAGTTTGTCATGGGTGCCGGTAAGACCATTGAGATCAACATTAAGGAAAGTGAAGTACGGGTGCGTGATTACGGCCGCGGTATTCCCTTGGGAAAAGTAGTGGATGTGGTCTCCAAAATGAATACCGGTGGTAAGTACGACTCCCGTGCCTTTAAAAAATCGGTCGGATTGAATGGTGTAGGGACCAAAGCGGTCAACGCCCTTTCCAATTACTTTAAGGTAGAGTCCATAAGGGACGGCAAGGCCAAGGCAGCAGAGTTCAAAGCTGGTAATTTGGTCAATGAAGAACTTGTAGATTCTAGCAAACGCCGGGGTACCCAGGTCAGTTTTGTGCCGGACGAAGCCATTTTCAAGAAATTCAAGTATAGGAACGAGTATGTGGAACGCATGCTCAAAAATTACGTGTACCTAAATCCTGGGCTTACCATTGTTTTTAATGGTGAAAAATTCCATTCAGAAAATGGACTTAAGGATTTACTGGAGGACAATAACAATACAGAAGACTTTTTGTATCCGATCATACACCTTAAAGGTGATGATATTGAGGTAGCGTTGACACATAGTAAAACCCAGTATAGCGAGGAATACCATTCTTTTGTAAACGGGCAGCATACTACCCAGGGAGGAACGCATCAGGCGGCTTTTAGGGAAGCTCTGGTCAAAACGGTACGCGAGCATTTTGGTAAGAATTATGATGCTTCGGATATTCGTAAATCCATTATTTCCGCAATCGCCATTAAGGTCATGGAGCCTGTTTTTGAAAGTCAGACCAAAACCAAATTGGGGTCTACGGAAATGGGGGGCACCCTCCCTACGGTGAGAACCTATATCAACGACTTTATTGGGCGGTATTTGGACAACTACCTTCATAAGAATCCAGATGCCAAGGACCTTCTTCAGCGAAAAATAATTCAGGCAGAGAAGGAGCGTAAAGAACTTTCTGGTATCCGGAAACTGGCAAGGGATCGCGCCAAAAAAGCCAGCCTACATAACAAAAAGCTCCGGGATTGCAGGGTACACTTGCAAGATATGAAAAAGGACAGGCGTTTGGAGAGTACCTTGTTCATTACGGAAGGAGATTCCGCTTCCGGTTCCATTACAAAATCCAGGGATGTCAATACCCAAGCGGTCTTTAGCCTCAGGGGAAAGCCATTGAATTCCTATGGGATGTCCAAAAAAATCGTATACGAAAACGAGGAGTTCAATTTGTTGCAGGCCGCCTTGAATATTGAGGACTCCATGGAAGACCTGCGGTATAACAATATCGTCATTGCTACGGATGCGGATGTGGACGGTATGCACATCCGTTTGCTGCTCATTACCTTCTTTCTACAGTTCTTTCCAGAATTGATAAAGGAAAACCACCTGTATATTCTGCAAACCCCACTATTTAGGGTTCGCAATAAAAAAGAAACCATTTATTGTTATAGTGATGAAGAACGCAGAAACGCTATTGGAAAACTAAGTGGAAAACCAGAAATCACCCGCTTTAAAGGACTGGGTGAAATATCTCCGGACGAGTTTAAACATTTTATCGGCGATGATATCCGTTTGGAACCTGTGATGCTGGACAAGGCGATGTCCATAGAGGAACTCCTTAAATTCTATATGGGCAAGAACACCCCGGACAGGCAAGAATTTATCATTAACAACCTTAAAGTAGAACTTGATTTAGTTGAAGAAAACCAACTATAATCCAATAGATAAGATTTTAAAAATACATGGAAGAGAATGAAGAGTTGGCTGCGGATTTTCCTAAGGAAGAAGGAAGTTCTGGAGATGCGCTGACCCGAGTGACGGGCATGTATAAAGATTGGTTTTTGGACTATGCCTCCTATGTAATTCTAGAACGGGCCGTTCCCGCTATTGAGGATGGTTTTAAGCCCGTACAACGGCGGATTATGCACTCGCTAAAAGAGTTGGATGACGGACGTTACAATAAAGTGGCCAATGTGGTGGGCCATACCATGCAGTATCACCCGCACGGGGATGCAAGTATTGCAGACGCCATGGTGCAGATAGGGCAAAAGGATTTGCTTATCGATACCCAAGGGAATTGGGGAAATATCCTTACCGGGGACCGTGCTGCGGCCTCCCGATACATTGAAGCACGACTCTCAAAATTTGCGTTGGACGTTATTTTTAGTCCAAAAATTACGGAATGGCAGCTCTCCTATGATGGCAGAAAAAAGGAGCCGGTCAACCTTCCCGTAAAATTCCCCTTGCTTTTGGCACAAGGAGCGGAAGGTATCGCCGTAGGACTGTCCACCAAGGTCTTGCCACATAATTTTCTAGAGCTTATAGATGCTTCCATAAAGCATTTAAAAGGAAGAAGTTTCAAGCTATTTCCAGATTTCCCAACCTCTGGGATCATAGATGTTACCAACTATAATGACGGACTTAGAGGTGGAAAGATACGGGTACGCGCTAGAATAGAAACTTTTGACAAAAACACATTGGTTATAAAGGAGATACCTTACGGAACCAATACTTCCACTTTAATTGATTCTATCTTAAAGGCCAACGATAAGGGCAAGATTAAAATCAAAAAAATAGAGGACAACACCGCTGCTGAGGTTGAAATTTTGGTGCATCTGCCCAGTGGGATATCACCGGACAAGACCATTGATGCCTTATATGCTTTTACGGCTTGTGAATCTTCCATTTCACCTTTAGGGTGTATCATTGAGGACAACAAGCCCATTTTTATGGGGATGACGGAAATGTTGCGGCGTTCTACGGATAATACCGTGGAATTGCTCAAGGCAGAACTGGAAATCCAGCTGAACGAGTTAGAGGAGCAGTGGCATTTTGCATCCTTGGAACGTATCTTTATCGAAAACCGCATTTACAGGGAAATTGAAGAAGAAGAAACTTGGGAAGGTGTTCTAGAAGCTATAGACAAAGGGCTAAAGCCGCATGTTGGACATTTAAGAAGGGCCGTTACCGTAGAAGATATTACCAGACTGACGGAAATACGGATAAAACGGATTTCCAAGTTCGATTTGGATAAGGCCAAACAGTATTTGGAAACCTTGGAAGAGCGTATTGCGGAAACCAAGAACCATCTGGAAAACCTGATTGATTTTGCCATCGCCTATTTCCAAGAACTTAAGAAAAAGTATGGAAAGGGCAGGGAGCGCAAATCCGAAATCAGAATTTTTGACGATATAGAGGCCACCAAGGTGGTTATAAGAAACACCAAGCTCTATGTAAATAGGGAAGAAGGATTTGTGGGCACCTCATTACGTAAGGACGAGTACGTTACGGATTGTAGTGATATTGATGATATCATCGTATTTACCAAAAAAGGCGAAATGATGGTAACCAAGGTGGATTCCAAAATCTTTGTGGACAAAAACATTATCCATGTAGCCGTTTTCAAGAAAAAGGACAAGCGTACCACCTTTAATATGATTTATAAAGATGGCCGCGGCGGACCAAGTTATATTAAACGATTTAACGTAACGAGCATTACCCGCGACAAATTGTACCCCTTGACAACGGGCAAAGCAAGCTCTGAGGTGTTGTATTTTACGGCCAACCCTAATGGTGAAGCAGAGGTGGTCACGATACATTTGCGGCAATCCGGAAGTATTAAAAAACTAAAATGGGATTTGGATTTTGCGGACGTTCTTATAAAGGGTAGGGGGTCCAAAGGAAACATTGTGACCAAATATCCTGTAAAGCGCATTGAACTTAAGGAGAAGGGTCTTTCAACCCTTAAACCGCGAAAAATTTGGTTCGATGATATTGTGCAGCGTCTTAACGTAGATGAACGTGGGGAACTTTTAGGGGAGTTTAGACCGGATGATATGCTTTTAGTGACCAACCAGAAAGGATACATAAAAACAATCACCCCAGAACTCAATACCCGGTTTGATGATGATATGATCGTACTGGAAAAATGGGTTCCCAACAAACCTATTTCCGTTATATATTATGATGGGGAAAAAGAGCGTTATTATTTAAAGCGGTTTTTAATAGAAAGTCCGGGCAAGGAAGAATTGATCATCACGGAACATCCAAAATCGCAATTGGAGCTCATTGTGACGGATTGGCGTCCTATGATAACCTTGGAGTTTGTTAAACCGCGGGGCAAAGAAACAAAACCCAATCTTACGGTAGATGTGGAAAACTTTATATCCGTCAAGGGAATAAAAGCTTTGGGCAACCAACTGACCGCAGAAAAGGTAAAACAGGTAAATGCCTTGGAACCATTGCCATATGAAGAAAAAACAATGCAAGAAACCAATGAAATTGAAGTTGTAGATGAAGAGAGTGTTGTAAAACCTGATGGTGACATAAAGAAAAATGATGAAAGTTCTGATCAAACAAGATTGTTTTAGATGGTTTTTCCACCTATATTACCTGAAGCACATAACTAAAGCTAACCTTTTAACTTAAATTAATTAGATGGATTTTACCAACCCGTTAGTATACGGAGTACCCGTTTTTATTGCCTTTATCCTATTTGAACTTACCTATAGCAAATCCCATGGGGACCATGATCTTTACGATTGGAAGGATTTGGCCGCTAGCGGATTTATGGGGATTGGATCCGCAATTCTGGGCCCTTTGTTTAAGGTTGTCTTTGCCATCGTACTTTTTGAGGGTGTGTATGAATTGTGCAACCCTATGGTAGACGGTGTCCGTCAGAATTTTTTGGGGTACCGATCTTTTGGGTATGTATGGTACGTTTGGTTGCTCTGTATGTTGGCCGATGATTTTACGTACTATTGGTTCCATAGGGCCAACCATGAAATTAGGTTGTTATGGGCCGCGCATATTGTGCATCACTCTTCGGACAACTTCAATTTGGGCACGGCCATTAGAAACGGCTGGTTTACCATTCTGTACAAGCCCCTTTTTTATGTTTGGATGACGGCAATAGGCTTTCCGCCAGAAATGGTGGTCGTCTGTTTAGGGATTGAAGCACTTTGGCAGTTCCAATTACATTCGGTATATGTGCCTAAGATGGGTTTTATTGAAAAAATCTTTAATACCCATACCATGCACCAAGTACATCATGCGCAGAACGTGGAGTATCTGGATAAGAACCACGGTGGCTTTTTAAACATATTTGACAAACTCTTTGGTACTTGGAAGGAATTGGACGATGATATTGATGTAAAGTATGGTGTGATACACGCCCCGGAATCTTATAATCCTATGGTCATTCTTACCCATGAATTTAAGGACATCTGGAATGATATGAAGAAATCCCCTAAGCTTTCCCATAAGTTGATGTACGTTTTTGGCCCTCCAGGATGGAGCCATGACGGCAGCACTATGACGGTAAAGCAGCAACAAGCCTTGTTTCAAAAGCAAAAGAACGCCAATCCTAAAATGGCATTTAGCAGGCCTAACTAGCTGTTCGTTGTTTTAAGTCTTTGCGTAAATCAAAGAATGTTTGCAAAATACGGATAAAACTTCAAGACAATTTTGATTTATACGAAGTACTGTTTTTCTACTAGCTGACCCAATGATAGATGACTAAGTTAAATCTTGATATTATCGAGTATTTCGTAGAGTTCCGCTTTCTGCTCGGGATTTGCATAGGAAATTATAAACGATAGGCTGAAGCCGTTTGTAATTGTAGTTCTATACTCTTGGATTATATTTTTGGAGGCATATTCAAGTTGGGTTTCCATAATGTAGAAATCGTGATTTCCTCTTTCCTCTTTAGAGATGTCTTTGTTAAAATTGTAGTTAACAGGTGCCTGCTCCAATAACTTTTTTGTATGGAACAAATAGTCTTCTCCCTTGGAGATACCCGGTAAATTCTTGACGTTTTCTGCTATAGCAATAAAAGAGGGGTTAAAATCAACAGGAGCACCAACTTTATGCTTGAATACGGTGAGCAAATAAGCCACATTTATCTCTGAAGCTTCAACTGCCGCCTCCAAGTTGGAATCGTCACCAACAATCAATTTTTTGCCTTGTTCCGCTATGTTTTCAGTTTGTTGTTTGTTTTGGATTGTCCAATTTGGATCAAAAGAAATTTCCAGATCGAAAAAGGAGTTTTCGTATAACCCATTTTCAGTTGTTCCGTAATCAAATTCTTTAGGAAGGTTCTTTGCTTTTTCAGCGCAGCCAACAAGCGCTAGTATCACTAAAATGAATATTGATCTTTTAGTGCTTTTGATGATTGAAATGGTCATAATGCGTTTTTATACATGAAGGTTTCAGAAAACAAATTTCTAAATATAGTGGGTTTTATGGTATAACAAATACTTCCAACTTATTTGCGGAACCTCCTTTTAACGCGCGGTAATAGTGTTCAAGCTTAATGCGGATTGTTTTACTGCTTTTTATCCAACAACAGGCAACCCGGAGTTACTCCTCAATTAGCTCGTCTTCAGGTTTTTTGTTCTTCCGCATCCGCATATCCAAAAACTCTACCATCAAGGAGAAGGCGATGGCAAAGTAAAGGTATCCTTTGGGAATCGTGCCTACCTCGTTTCCTAGGACGACCAAGTGTGATAGGTGCGCAGCTTCGGCAATAAGCATAAAACCAATGAGGATCAAGAATGAAAGGCCTAACACTTGTATGGATGGATGTTTGGTCACGAATTCGCCCACAGGATTGGCAAATAACATCATGATGATTACTGATATTACTACGGCCACAATCATCAAAATTAGGGCGTCATTGGGGTTAGGGGATATTCCATTGGTCATACCAATGGCTGTTAGAATGGAATCAAAAGAAAATACGATGTTGATAATTGTAATTTGGACAATGGCATTGGTCAAGGAGCTGGAACGTCCTTTTTTCACCTCTCTTTCATCATGACCACGATCTTCCACTTTTTCATGTATTTCCTTGGTGCTCTTGTACAGAAGAAAAAGCCCGCCCATAAATAAAATTAGGGCCTGCCAACTTATTCCGCCGTGCAACCAAGACTCGTTCAATACCAAAAAAGGTTTCTTTAAAGAGGTCAACCATGTAATCCCAAATAATAGTACGATACGCATGACCATGGCCAATACAAGACCAAGGTTGGTTGCTTTCTTGCGGTCTTTTTGCTCCAATTTTCCGGCAGCTATGGAAATGAAGATAATGTTGTCAATCCCCAAGACAATTTCTAAAAACGTAAGTGTCAATAGGGCGACCCAAGCATCTGGACTGGCAAAAATTTCAAACATATCAATCTATTTTAAAAGCGGTTCCCCTTATTTTTTTGGAATCCCCAACCGTATTAAATTCAAATGTATAAGAACTATCCGTAGTAGTCAAAATTTTTATGTGATTGGATTTTTCTTCTTCCCTGTTTTTAGGATGTATCTTCTTAAGGATATATTCACAATCATTGATCCATCTAATTTTAAAGGAATCCACAGAGGCTTTAAATTGTTCTATTTGAAGGTCGTTCTGACGTACAAAAGAAGACCTAAACGTGTCCTTTACTACCAAAACAGATTGAAACTCCCCGGTTTTAAAGTCGCTACAATGACGTTCCGGTGGTTCTTGGCAGGAAAAAATAATCAAAATGAAAGTGGAATAGCAAAGCTTCTTTAACATGGGTGCAAAATACTAAAAACTACCCTAGGCCATAGGATTTTTCTATGAAGGATTCAAAAGTACCATCCGTGTAAAAGATAAGGACCTTATCAATCTGTTTAGGAGGTATTCTTTTTGTTGTTGTATTAGCGTCGGCATTTGAAATTCGCTTTGAGGCGGTATCCAATTGTTGTCGTATCTCCGAGGCTGCGTTATGAATTGGCGCTCCATCATCGGTAGGGGATGGAAAGCTGCCTTTTCCATTCAGTAGCCAATATAGGTTTACTTGGGGAAAGGCGTTGACCATTTTAATGACAAAATCCAAACTAGGTTTATTGCGACCAGAAAGGATATGGGAGATGCTGGATCTAGGCACGCCAATTTCATCTGCAAAAGCGGAAGCACTCATTTCAAAATACGTAATAACCTGCTGTATTCGTTTTGCGATAGCCATATTACAAATGTAAACAAAGAATTTAGAGGAACTTAACAGAAACTACTTGAAAAAGGAACCACAAAATTAAAGTAATAGTTTATTTTAAATTAATTAATAGATTGATTTATAGTTTTTTAAATAAAATTTTGAATCGTAGTATACAATTGTAAAAAAATCAAGAGGTTTACCCTAGTAAATCTAGGTTTGCCTATTCTTTTTTTGTTTACTTATGTAAAACTATATACAAGTAGTAAGGATGATTTTTTTCTTTAATAGGTTCAATTTTAACAGTATAGGGCTTGACCCAGTTTTATTTCTTAAATCTGACTACTATTTTGTATGATATTTAAAAAAAAGGCATTTCTTTTAGATTTTATTTTGCAAATGATTAATTTTGTTGAAAATACTATTGAAAATGAACAAAGTAAAGCTTGACGAGATAGACCACCAGATTTTGGATATGTTAATTGACAATACCAGAACACCTTTTACGGATATTGCCAAGAAATTATTGATATCCGCGGGTACGGTACATGTGCGTGTAAAAAAGATGGAAGAAGCGGGAATCATAAAAGGTTCTTCCTTGACTTTGGATTATGTGAAACTAGGCTATTCCTTTATTGCTTACGTGGGTATATTCTTGGAGAAAACGCACCAGACCAAGTTTGTTTTGGAACGCCTTACTGAAATTCCCTACGTAACCGTCGCACACATCACTACAGGGAAATTTAATATCTTCTGTAAAATAAGGGCAAAGGATACCAATCATGCCAAGAACATCATTTTTAAAATTGATGATATTGACGGTATCAGCAGAACGGAAACCATGATTTCTTTGGAAGAAAGTATCAACGACAAGAAACGTTTGATGCACACGATTTTCAACGAGCTTTAGGAATTTCGATTTGAAAGCTACGGAACTCAAGGATAACGAATACCATTCGTACTACAAACAATATTTAAGTTTACTTGGAGATGCGGAGTTGTTAGCTTCCCTACGACAGGGTTTGGATGACATGGAAGCCTTTTTTTCGCCCTTGGAGCCAGACAAACTTTCCTATCGTTATGCAAAAGATAAATGGACGGTCGCAGAAGTGGTTTTGCATCTGATCGATACGGAGCGTATTTTTCAATACAGGGCACTGCGGTTCGCTAGGAACGATCAAACCAACTTAATGGGTTTTGACCAAGATGCGTTTACACTGCAAAGTGATGCAGGTAGTAGAAGTAAAGGACAGTTGCTCAAGGAATTTAAAACGGTGCGGAACGCCTCCATATCCCTTTTTGAATCTTTTGATACGGAAAAACTTTTACGCATGGGTACGGCCAGCGGGAGTGTGATGAGCGTAAGGGCTCTGGGTTTTATGATCAGCGCGCACCAAGCACATCATCATAAATTGTTCAAAACGCTTTATACGGGGATATATGCTTAATCAATAGGCTCTTGGTCCCTATCGGTTTCGGAATCAAATTCTTGTTCTAATACTGGGTTTTCGGACTTATCCTCCAGCTCCCGTTCCATATTCTCTTCAAAATTAGCGATGAAGTTGGACAGGCTCTTGCTTATTTTTACCAAGTAAATGGTATCCGCAGTTTTCACCTCTACAGCTTCTATAAGCTCGCCATTCGGTTTTTTGAGTACAATAATGTCATCATCGCCATAACCGTGGGGGTAGAGGTCTATTAATAATGCCGCAGTGTCGTGGTCCAGTTTCTTGTAATCGATAATAATTCGTCTCATAGTAGGTGTGTTAGGTTTGATATACCTAAGCTAGTCAAATATCCGTATCGATTTTTCAAAGAGTTGTAAAACTTGCTTTTTAGTATATGAAGCATTTATTCTTTGTAGTAAGCGAACGCTTGGACATAAAGTTCTGTAGGAACTTTAACATCCAATACCGTATTGCCTATTTCTTGCAAGAGTACAAAGTTAATGGCCCCATGGGAATTCTTTTTGTCATGCTGTAACAAATCCAAAATAACCTCAATATCTACATCGGTAAAAACCACCTTTTTAAAGTGCTTAAAAAAAGTCTTTTTAATAGCATCAAGTTCCATCATACTTAACCCGGTAAGTGCATGGGATAGATAGCCTTCCAAAATCATACCAACAGCTATGGCTTCGCCGTGCAGAAGAGTGGGTTTATCCTCGGTATCCAAAAAATAAGACTCGATCGCATGGCCCAAGGTATGCCCAAAATTCAGTTTTTTGCGTACGTTCTGTTCCGTGGGGTCTTTTTCTACTATGGCATTTTTAATAGCTACTGATTTCTGGATGGCGTCCATATCATAAAAATCCATGGTCGTGCTAAGTGCTTCCCAGTAACGGCGATCACTGATGAGGCCGTGTTTTAACATCTCTGCAAACCCGCTGATCAATTGTCTTTGCTCAAGCGTTTTAAGAAACTCTGGGAACAACAATACCATCTTGGGTTGGTTGATCACCCCAACCTGATTTTTAAGGACCCCCAGATCTACGCCTGTTTTCCCGCCTACGGAAGCATCTACCATAGAAAGCAAGGTTGTAGGGATGTTGATAAAATCAATACCTCTCTTAAAGGTCGATGCTACAAAGCCGCCTAAATCCGTAACGACACCCCCACCCAAGTTGATAAGGATACTTTTCCTGTCCCCACCTTCAACAGAGAGCTCTTCCCAAACCGCTACACAACTTGTTATGGTTTTATGGACTTCCCCAGCTTTAATGCAAATGGGTTTTTCAACGGTGCCGGTATACAGGCTTTCAAAAAAAGGCAAGCAGTGTTTTTTGGTATTTTCATCCACCAAAATAAAAATCTTGGAATAGGAATGTTTCCCTAAAAATTGATTGAGTGCCGCTTTGGCCAATTCCCCAAAATGGACTTCATGGGTTCCACTCGTAACAGACTTCATACATTTTCTGATTGTGTGCAAAATAAAGACATATTTTGATGAAAAGAATGCTTAGGGCCGTCTTATCTTTGCGGCTTTGAGAAATTCATAATTATGAAGCGAATTTTTGAAGATACCGCAACAGCATTCCAACTTAAGACGGATTCAGAATTGGAACGGGCTTATTTTCTGTTTCGGTTGATTGCCAACCAACCCTTGGTTAAAATAGGAACGGCCGTGACCAATTTTGCCATAAATGCCCATCTTCCCGTAGAGGGATTGATAAGGGCTACCGTATTTGATCATTTCTGTGGTGGTGTCAATGAAGAGGATTGTATGCCCATGATCGATAAGATGTTCGCAGCTGGGGTTACCTCCATTTTGGATTATTCCGTGGAAGGGAAAAGCGTGGAAAATCAATTGGACAATGCACTGGAAAAAGTGCTTCAGGTATTGGATTTTGTCAAGGAAAAAGAAGCCATACCCTTTGCGGTGTTCAAGCCTACCGCTTTTGGTAGGTTTGCCCTGTTGGAAAAAGTGAACAATAAGGAAGCGTTGACCCCTTTGGAGCAAGAAGAATGGGAACGCATTGTAAACCGCTATGATTTGGTCTGTAAAAAAGCCTTTGATTTGGATGTTGCCTTATTGATCGATGCCGAGGAGAGTTGGATTCAGGATACCGCCGATATGCTTGCTTTGCAGATGATGCAAAAGTACAATACAGAAAAGGCCGTGGTTTTCAATACCGCCCAATTGTACCGATGGGACCGATTGGAGTACCTGAAGCAACTTCATAAACAAGCTAAGCAATCCGGTTTCAAGGTAGGTGTCAAAGCCGTGCGGGGTGCTTATATGGACAAGGAAAACGACCGTGCTGAGGAGTTGGGTTACAAAACCCCTATCTGCGCATCCAAACAAGAAACGGATAGTAATTTTGATGCCGCCGTGGCCTATATGCTGGAACATTTGGAGATATTTACCATTTTTTCCGGTACCCATAATGAGGAGAGTTGTTATAAGCTCATCCAATTAATGTCGGACAAGGGTATTCCCAACGATAGCGATAAGATTTGGTTCGGACAGCTGTTGGGCATGAGCGATCATATTAGTTTTAACCTGGCCCAAAACGGATACAAGGTTTCCAAATACCTGCCTTACGGACCTGTGCGGGACGTCATGCCCTATTTAATACGGAGGGCAGAGGAGAACACTTCCGTTGCCGGACAGACCTCAAGGGAATTAGAGCTTTTGAAAAAAGAAAAGGCCCGTAGGAAAATTTAGACGTCACCCTGAACTAGTTTCAGGGTCCCACAAGTTGCGCGATTGGATTGAAAAAGGTGATGCGATGCCGAAACAAGTCCGGCATGACGCCGTTTTCTTAGTAGTCAGATTATATTGTAACGTACCGTCACCCTGAACTTGATTCAGGGTCCCACAAGTTGCGCGATTGGATTGAAAAAGGTGATGTGATACCGAAACGAGTTCGGTATGACGAGTGTATTTCATATCACTACTTTGGAATAACTCACCGTACGTCACCCTGAACTAGTTTCAGGGTCTCACGAGTTGTTCAGTTGAATTGGAAATGGATAATGCGATGCTGAAACGAGTTCAGCATGACGAGGCCTGTCTTTTAATCCTGGATATCTCGTACCTTTTCAATAATAGCCCTATCCGGACAGTTTTTAAGCTGCAGCTCGATATCGTCTTTGGTAATGAAGTACGTTTTACAAGGCTCGGATTTGGTATCGCTTTTCCCAAAGTCTATAGAACCGTCCCGCAAAACACTTTGGATGTTGGTTTCCAATGCATCAAACCGAACAGTGTCCTTTTCGTTAGCTGAAAAGGCAATAGGTTTGGAGCGGATATCCTTTAACACCCGACAATTGGGAAAATAACAGAAGCTGGTTCCGGTTTCTTCCGATTTTTTTTTGAAAAAGAAAGCCAAAAAAACAATGCCAATAGAAAGCCCTACCAAATACCAACCCAAACGTTTTAGAAACCCCATTAAAAAATCAAGAAATTAATATCGTTATACGCCAATCCAAACCAATCCCCAACCGATTTATTGGTCAGGATACCATGGTACATATACAGTCCGTTTCGTAGGCCTTTGTCAAAACGGAGTGAATTTTCCAAACCACCGTCTTCCCCAATTTTTAAGAGATAGGGTGTAAAGATATTGCTGATGGAAATTGAGGATGTCCGCGGATATCGTGATGGAATATTGGGCACCCCATAATGTACTACGCCGTATTTTTCTACCGTAGGTTTTTTATGGGTCGTAATTTCCGAGGTTTCAAAGCAACCGCCCATATCGATACTCACATCAATGATAACGGCCCCTTTTTTCATGTTTTCCACCATATCGGTCGAAACTACAACAGGAGAGCGGTCTTTGCCCCGTGTAGCGCCGATGGCCACATCACAACGTTTTAGGGATTTCAAGAGGTTTTTAGGTTGTATGGTGGAGGTATAGATCGTCTGCTTTAAATTGGTCTGTATGTTGCGCAGTTTGGTAATGGAATTGTCAAATACCTTGATGTTAGCACCTAACCCCAGTGCGGAACGCGCTGCAAATTCGCCTACGGTTCCAGCACCAATGATAACAACTTCTACGGGGGGCACCCCACTGATATTCCCGAACATCAATCCGTTGCCGTTCCCTGTGGTAGCCATCAATTCCGCTGCAATTAGGATGGAGGAGATGCC
>CALGQU010000046.1 GCA_937959125.1 uncultured Croceitalea sp. | reverse complement strand
TGTTGTATTTCTTTGGAAAGTAACTGCAATGCTTTTCCGTTTTCCATGGTGACCTTTCTGCCCAGCAAATCTTGCGATTGGATTCCGGTCGTCCCTTCATAAATGGCTGAAATACGGATATCCCTTAAGTATTGCTGTAAGATGTAGTCTGAACAGAAACCATAGCCTCCTAAAACCTGTACCCCATTGTTTACTGAGGTAATCCCCATTTCCGAAGGATAGGTCTTTACCACAGGTGTTAGGATTTCCAACAACAATTTGTTTTTTGCCCGTTCTTCCGGGCTTGAAGCGGCAATGGAGAGGTCATAGTATTTAGAGGCGAGAAAAATAAGGCTCAAAGCTCCTTCACATACTACTTTTTGTAGCAGCAGCATACGCCTAACATCTGGATGGTTGATGATCAAGGTCTGTTCTTGGGTAGCATCTTTTTTACCGCTACTCTGCAATTCCCTGCCTTGCGGACGCTCATTGGCATATTGTAAGGAGGCATGATAGGCTCCGGTAGCAATAGCAGCCGCTCCCCTACCGACCCCTATTCGGGCGCCATTCATCATCAAAAACATATATTTAAGTCCCATATTGGCCTCGCCTACCAACCAACCGGTACAGTCCTCCTTATCCCCAAAGAACAAATGGGTGGTGCAATAGCCTTTTTGACCCATTTTTTGGAAATCGGCTACCGTAGTCACATCATTGGATGCTAAGGAACCGTCTGCTTGTGATTTGTTTTTAGGAACCACAAAAAGTGAAATGCCTTTAGTCCCTGGCGGGGCACCCTCGATACGGGCCAATACCAAATGGACAATATTTTCCACTCCTTGGTAATCCCCTGCGGATATGAATATTTTTTGTCCGTGTATTTTGTACGCATCCCCATCCGGCTTTGCCGATGTTACAATATCTGACAACGAACTCCCCGCTTGCGGTTCCGTTAAGCACATGGTCCCGCCCCATTGACCGGAGAGCATATGTGGCACATAGGTTTTGTTCAATTCTTCATTTCCAAAATGGACAATAAGTTCCGCCGCACCTAAGGTCAGTCCCGCATAACCCGGAAGGTGGTTGTTGGCTGCTTCTTGGATGAACAACGAAGCATTGGCCGCCATACTGGGCATTTGAAGCCCTCCTATATTAAAATCAAAGGTGGCGTTCAAAAATCCCATTTCGCCGGCATCTTTCATGTATTTCCGTACCTGCGGATGTACTATGATCTCGCCATCTTTAAAATGTGCAGGGTTTTCATCCATTTCCTTAAAAAAGGGATACAATTCCCTATCCGCATAATCCTTAGTGGAATCGATGAACATTTCCACGGCATCTTCATCATATTCCGAAAAGCGTTCTTGGGCAAGTACTTCTTTTATAGCATGTACATCAAACAATAAAAACTTGAGGGTTTCTATGTCTACATAGGCGTTCGACATGGTCTTAATTTTAGAATTTCTTAAAATTACCGCTTAATAGTATCAAATTCATTAAACTGGTTTAATAAATTGATAAAAATGCAAAGAATTGGCCTAAACTTTGGAAAGTCGTTTACGGAGCTTGGACAGACCTACGGGAGTAATTCCCAGATAACTGGCAATAAGGTAATTAGGAACTCTTTGGAACAGATCCGGGCGTTTTTCCACCAATCGTAAGTAGCGCTCTTCATTACTTCGGATACTCATGCGTTCTACCCTGGACAACAATTTGGTAAAAGCCTCTTGCATGGACAACCTGCCAAAACGTTCCAATTGATGCGAATTGGAAAAGGATTTTTCCAAGCCCTTTTTATCCACCGCCAAAACAACACAAGGCTCCAAGGCTTTTAGATAGTATTTTGATAGCGTCTGGTTTACGTAGGACAATAAATCCGTAAAATAGACATCCTCTGTATAGAATTCCAAAACCTTTATTTCCCCTTCCTCTTCCTTATGGTACGAGATACAGCCTTTTTCCAAATAATACATATGGGTAGCCACATGACCCGGTTCCAATAAGGTCTCCCCTTTTTGAAGCACGATACGTCGGTAATTTTTCATCTCGCTTTCCAAAACAGCATCATCTATTTTGGTGTATGAAAGAATTTTTGTTTTTAGATTTTCCAACGGTTTTTAAGGTATTACGGGATAGGTAAAGATAACCAATTCAAAAGGAGATTGCTATTTGGATGATGGTATTCTTTTTTAGTGCTAAAATCGATATTTAAATTCAATTTATTGAAAATCAACTATTTATAAATATTTTTATAATTTATAAATGTTAATAATATGTTAATTAATAGTACTTTGTTTTGCATAGTACCATCTTTTGGCCATATATTTGTATCGTAAGCTAATAGGTTAACCCATTTCCTTACTTCATCATCAACCCTTTTATGGTTCGATACCATAACTAAAACGACGAACAAATCATGACCGAGTCATTAACAAAACATCAAAGAAATTTAGCGGCACTTATACATGCTTCCACCTTCTCCAAATATTTTATTCCGTTTGGTAATTTTATACTTCCATTGATTTTATGGAGTGCCAACAAAAAGGAATATGAGTTTGTGGATTATAATGGCAAGCAGGCACTCAACTTTCAAATCAGCATGTTGCTCTACTCCATTATTATTGGATTGATCAGCATTCCGTTCTTTATCGGGTTTTTACCGGACCTGTTCGATGCCAATTTCTTTGGCTTTAGAAGATTGAACGATTTAAACAACCTAAACATACACATAAGCAGTGACGACTTCCGGTTTGGTCGTTGGTTATGGCCCGCCGGTATTACTGGCGTGCTTCAGGCCGGACTCGTCATTGTGAATGTGATATATACCATCTTGGCCACCATACGGACCAATGAAGGGCAGACCTTTAAATATCCATTCACCATAAAATTCATAAAATAACCAAACTCGGGGAAAATCCACGAGACATGTAATAAATAATGTGACTTAGATAACCAAAGGTGAATAAACAGTAATCGATGTCACTTCGAGCGCAGTCGAGAATTTATAGAGACGTGTATTCCAAGGAGGTCCCGACTTAGCCTGTCTTGAGCATGGTCGAAAGGCTCGACCAGACAAAATTATATATCGTATGAAAATCAAATAGTCACAAAAAAAATATATCGAAATCATGTTAAACATCAAATTTTAAATCAAACCAAGCCATAGTGTAGTTTACCCTTTGGCGGTGCCAATAAGGAGTTTAATCATCAAGCTGCGTTAATCGCGGTCAACCATCAAAAAACGAACAACCATCATCAATCAAAAAACGTTTCCGTGCCCGCTTCTCATCAAAGCGGGACGGCACGGAAACCAAAAAGCCACTTTATGGCAGTACACGAACAGTTAATCAATGACCGAATTCATTTTCGGCGGAACAAAGAATCCAAAATTATGAACATAGAAAACACAAAAGCACAAATGCGAAAAGGGGTTCTGGAGTATTGCATTTTGTCCATCTTAAAGGATAAGGACAAATATGCCTCAGAAATTCTAGGAGCTCTAAAAGACGCAAAAATGCTGGTGGTAGAGGGCACCATATACCCCCTTTTAACACGACTTAAAAATGCAGGATTGCTCAACTACCGTTGGGAAGAATCCACATCTGGACCCCCACGTAAATATTATGCACTCACAGAGACCGGGCAATTGTTCCTCAACGAGCTCAATGGCACCTGGGATGAACTTAGGAATGCAGTAAACTTGGTAACCAACAACAATTAATAGATCAAAAAATGAACAAGACAGTAAATATAAATTTAGCCAACTCCCTATTTCATATAGATGATACGGCCTATGATAAACTAAGGCGTTATCTGGAGTCCATAAAACGGTCCTTTTCCGGAACCGCAGGCAGTGATGAGATCATTGCGGATATTGAAGCCCGTATTGCAGAACTTTTCCTGGAAAAGATGGAGAACGAGCGACAGGTCATTACCCAAAAGGAGGTCGATGAGGTCATCGCCGTTATGGGACAGCCAGAAGATTACATGATCGACGAGGATATTTTTGAGGACGAACCAAAAGCCTCCCAACGTACCACCTCCCAAAGTTCCAGGGTTAAGAAACTGTATCGAGACATGGAGCAGAAGTATATTGGTGGGGTATGTGCGGGACTGGAATACTATCTGGGTTTTGATGCCCTTTGGATACGAATCTTGTTCGTAGTCCTCGCCATTTTCGGTAGCGGTTTTGGGCTGATCGCCTATATCATCCTATGGATTTTGGTGCCAGAAGCCAATTCCACAGCCCAAAAATTAGACATGACGGGAAAGCCGGTCAACATCAGCAATATAGAACGCAAAGTTAAAGAGGGGTTTGATGATGTTGCAGACAAGGTAAAAAGCGTTGACTACGAAAAAGTGGGCAACCAAGTAAAAAGCGGCTCCAAGACCTTTTTTGACACCATTGGTGATATTTTTATGTTCCTGTTCAAGGTATTCGGTAAATTCATCGGCATCCTGCTTATTCTTATAGGAGCGGCAACCTTAATAGCACTTTTTGTTGGCCTATTTACAGTCGGTGTTATAGATGTGGTCCATTTTCCAGGAGTAGATCTCTACGATATCGTGAACACAACAGGGGTTCCTGTTTGGGTAGTGTCCTTACTTACCTTTTTTGCGGTAGGTATTCCATTTTTCTTCTTGCTCTATCTAGGATTGAAAATATTGGTCAACAACTTAAAGTCCATTGGAAACATTGCTAAATTTTCCTTGCTGGGTCTCTGGTTGGTATGTTTGGGAATATTGATAGCCTTGGGTATACGGCAAGCAGCGGCACATGCCTTTACAGGTACGACCACCATAAACAAAGAGTTCTATGTAGCGGATACCGAGAACGTGCTTACCCTAAAAATGCGGTCTACGGAAGATATTGATTTGAGCCAAAGGTATTCCTTTAACAATGTAAAAATGGTCTATAATGAAGGTGGAGCAGCCTTGTTGTATTCCCAGGATGTCCGTTTTGACATCAAAAAATCGAAAGACAGTCTCATCGCTATTAAAATTCGAAAAGATGCCGATGGTTCTTCCTTTGAGTCGGCAAAAGAAACGGCTACTGCCATCAACTATGGATATACCGTCGACGGAAACGAAATTATATTGGATGATTACCTCACCACGGAAACCAAAAACAAAATGCGTGATCAAGAAGTGCGTATTGCAGTGTACATTCCAGAGGGCATGTCCATTCGGTTTGATGAAAACGTTGACAGAAGTTTAGGGTGGCGGACCAAAACGGATCGGGATTATTACCGTAGTGATGTGATCAAGTACCAATGGATCATGGGAGAGGATGGCGAGTTAAAATGTCTGGACTGTCCGGATGAAGAAGAGTCCGATTGGTCCGATGATGATTCTGGAAACATCAGTATCACCAAAGATGGTATCGATATTAAAATCAATGACCAAAACGAGGAAGGTAAAATCATCATCAATGAGGACGGTATAGATATCGACGTGAACGATAACGGCGAATCCTTTAAACTGAAAGTAGATGAAAACGGGGTAGAAATCAAAGCGGACGATGACCATTAAACAATTGGGACATCATTTTCGACAGTTGGGTAGTACTCTTTAGGAAAAGCCCTCAGTTAAAACGAATTTTAAATCATCAATTAATAACAAACCGGGAACACCGGAAAAAAACAACGATCATGACAACATTAGCAAGACTGGCCATTGGAATTTTATTGGCATTATTGACCTCTTCCTGCGCCTTTACTATGAACTGGGGCGAAGGAAAACGCGGAAATGGCGAAGTAGTGGAAGAAAGCCGTAAGATAAGTGAAGATTTTACCACGGTATATGCATCCGAAGGTTTGGATGTTTTTGTAAGCCAAGGCAGTGATTTTGAAATAGTGGTGGAAGCCGATGAAAACATCATTGACTTAATAGGGACCGATATAGAAGATGGAAAATTGAAAATCCACGCCATTGAGAACATTGGTAGGGCTACCAAAAACGTTTATGTGACCTTACCAGAGGTGGAGGCTTTAAAAAGCTCCAGTGGGGCGGACCTTGTTGCACAAACCATTATTAGGGGGGATAAGATTACTTTAGATGCTAGCAGCGGTTCTGATATTGAGGCGGAAGTAATCGCAAAACTGATAGAAGCAGACGCCAGTAGCGGTGCCGATATTAAGGTCTCTGGGAAAACAGATTCCTTTTATGCCGATGCCAGTAGCGGTGCGGATATTAAAGCACAAAAGCTGAAAGCTGAAAAATGTAATGCAGATGCCAGTAGCGGTGCCGGTATTTCTGTTAACGTATCTGAAACCCTTACTGCCGATGCCAGTAGTGGCGCGGACATTTCGTATACGGGTGATGCCGCCGTAACTAAAAAGAAATCGGTTTCCGGGAGTGTAAGGAAGTATTGATCACCACCAGTTCCCAATCAAACAACCATCGAAAAGAGCTCAGGCATTCCTGAGCTCTTTTTTTTGTGATCAAAGAGTAATTATTTTATCATATTGATAATTTAAAGTGTTTATTATTAATGTATTATCAATTTTTTGTACCTTATAAAGGAATATTTTGATAACACTAAAAACTAGGAACCATGAAAAAGCTGCTTACCTTTTCCATACTTGTAGTGGTGGTCCTAACCGCCGCAATTGTCTCTTCCAACAAGCCCACTAATTTTCACTCCATAGAAGGTACCTGGGAACTAGAGAGTTTCCATAATTACGACGAAGGGGAAATTACCAGCACCCAACCCAAGGCAGAAGGCTACCGACAGGTAAAAATGTATTATAATGGTCATGTGATGTGGACCCGCTATGTGCCCGAAGAGCCTAATGGGCGATTTGGCTACGGATCTTACCGTATTACGGAAAACCAATTGATCGAAACCTTGGAATATGGCGATGCCGAAATGATGCAAGCCCTGGATACTATTCGCGTTTTTAC
>CALGQU010000045.1 GCA_937959125.1 uncultured Croceitalea sp. | reverse complement strand
AGCTTGCAGTAATGCCCTTGGGATTGATTTTCGTAAAACTTGCACGACATGCAACTTCGCTGTACGGTTAAGATGTTATGTTGATGCAAACCATGGATCACCTTACTTAAGGTACTGTAAAAGCGTTCCTGCTCTTCTGCTTAAAAATTATCCAAAAGCTGCCCCACGGGATTTGCAAAATCCTCGGTTTCCCTAACCACGGCTTTTCCTTTTTCCGAAAGTACTATGGTGTAGCTCCTATTATCCGTGGATGAGTAATCTTTTAAGATCAGCTTCTTTTTGTCCAAAACCTTGACCGCATCGCTAATGGTAGGTTTGGTAACATTGAATTCGTTTGCCAAAGCGCTCACATTGTTCCAGCCGCTTTTATGGTGCGCCACAAAAATCAACAATTGTATTTGGATGGGGCTAAGCCCCAAGAGTTTTGCTTTATCCCATAATAAGGTTTTGAAGGCTTGGGAAACACGCTCCAAGCCTGCCGTTATTTTTGCGGAGAGATCCGCTTGTTGTGATTCCGGGTCAAAAGCTTTGTATTTCTTCATAACAAAAAACCTACCGGCATAAAACCGATAGGTAAAGTTAGCAATCCTAAATAAATTTAGGTACAGTTCTCCATTTCTATAATAAAATATCCATTTTCTTCTATCCCTTCCTCCACTTCATCGGGGGCAGATTGCATATGGCAAAACCTGCACTCCTTAGCGGTAAGGGGACCGGTCTTAAAGGTTTTGGAGGCCAAATATTGATTTCCAAAATCGTAGATAGCCTGCTCATCATCAAAGGAACTGGGAACAAGAATGTCAAAATGCATCCTTAGGCCATCTTCCCGTTCCACATAGGTGTCCCAAACTGAAATTTCCATAGCGTATTAGTTTACGTTATAAGGTAAGGATAAATCACCACTAGCAATACTGAATACCTCATAAACACCCAACATGGGCAAGGATGCCTTGGAGGTGTTCACCTGCATAAAAGCCGTGACCCCATCATAGTTGAAATCTGTCCTATGGTTCATTCTATAGCTTGGCACCACTACTTTGATGCTTTGGCTTACGGTAGTTACAGGATAACCGGGGGAGTCCATAAACATAGGCATTTCCGGGTTTGTTGGGGGTAGGACCACCGCATCCGCTTTTTTGAACTGTTTTACGGAAAGCCCACCTTTTACCCGATCATCTTGATGAAGTACCACCCAATGGGGATGCCAGATGACACCGTCGTTATCGTAAACCGTATCGTTATTTTCATCCCAAAGCGGGGTGTCATCAAAATCTGGGTGCGAGGTAAGGGCCAACGCAACAATACCCTCTGTTTCACTAAAACCAACATCAGTGGATTTTAAGGTAGTTGGAAAAACATACCCTAGAACAGGAGCACCATCCAACTGACCTACAGCCGTGGGCACGGTATTCCCGGCCTTTCCATCTACCTTTATTTCCCACACCAATACACCCAAATCCTTTTCAGCAGTAACCGAAACGGACTGGATCTTAAAATCCGTGGTGTTGTAAGGGCTTTCTTGGGCACAAGCTGTTAGCAATATTCCTGCGAACAAGCCCATAAAATTTAAAATTCCATTTTTCATTTTATAATTATTTAGGACTCCTAACAATTTAAATTAAAAAATTATCCTTTTACATCTGCCATAGATGCCCCAAAATTAAGGTGTAGTACATTGCCGTTTGGCGTTACCAATGCCGGAACCGATTTTACCCCCACAGCTTCTGCCTTGGCAATTTGACTCTCATGCTCTCCTAGATGCACGATATCCACATTCTGGTTCCCTATTAGATTGACAATGTCATGCTCTGCACTAATACATACTGGACATCCTGCGTGATAAAAAATTGACTTACTCATTTTGTATAAATTTTAAATTAGTATTAATTACGGAACAAATATAGTTAGGAATCCTAATTATATAATTTGCATTAAGAAAAATTTAACTATTCGCCCTATGACAATATCGAGACTTGGTCCAATTGGTCCTGGATTTTAGGGTCGGTACAATTGACTAGAACAGCAATGACCAATGCTGCCTTGGGATATACGAACAAATTGGAATAGGCACCCACACTACTGCCCACATGTCCCACAAAGGGTCTTCCAATTCTATCTTTACTTACCTGAAATCCCAATCCATAATAAGAAGACGTTCCGTTCACCATTTGTGGGGTGAGCAATTCTTTATAGGTTTCTGGGCTTAAAAGTTGTTGCTCCAAAATGGCTTGTCCCAGTTTTGCAATATCAGCACTGGTGGACATATACCCTCCTCCGGCCAGTTTGTAAAAATTATCGACTTCCGCTGCCTTCTTAAATCCTAATTGGTTCTTGGTATAGTGTTGTACTGATACATTCTTACCGGATTCTTCCCTAGGGGTTACGGTATCCGTCATCTGTAAGGGTTCCAGCACCTCTTTTTTTACATAGGCCTCAAAAGGCATTCTACTGGCTTCTTGCATCGCCAAAGACAGTAGTACAAAGTCAAAACTATTGTAATGGTACCCTTTACCGGGTTCAAACAGCAAAGGGTCATCCTTAAAAACTTCTAAGCTCTCTTTTATACTGTACGATTTGTTAAGGGCAAATTCTTTTCCTCGATACCCTCGTATACCTGCGGTATGTGCCGCCAATTGCCGTAGCGTAAAATCATATCGTTTTTTAGGGAAATAGGGTACATACTTGTATACCGAATCATCCCAAGCCAAAATTCCCTGTTCTACCATTTTTCCCAAGGCCAAACCCGTAATGCATTTTGAAATGCTTGCCACCCTACATTTGGAAGCCACCGCATCCATAGGGGTTTTGTTTTCCATATGGGCATAGCCATAGCCTTTTTGTAAAACAATCCTTCCTTCTTTTAGGGCGGTTACCCCCATCCCCGGAACTTCTTGGGTAACGGAAAGGTTATGTAAAATAGCGTCTGCCCTATCCCATCCTTGTAGGTCTTCCAAAGCTTTTACTTTGGGCGCCCCTGTAAATAGATTTTTGATATACGTCAATAGCATCGGCATTCGATTTCTATAAATAAGGTGAGTTCACTATAAAAAGAGCCTGTTAAGTACATAAAGGTCAATAAATAATAGTTGATGTCATTTCGAAATCGAGAACTTATTACAACCTCCGTTTCAATTAGGTCTCCCCTTTAGTTTATCTTGAGCTCAACTGAAAGGCTCTACCGGACAAAATTATATCTCTTTTTGAAAATTAAATAGTCGCAAAACTTTATTAGAACTCACATTAAATGCTCAACTAAAGATAGGGGTTTGGGTGCTATTCCATGTTTCCCTTGATTATTCCCTAAAAATCAGCCGCCCATTAAAAAGCACTTCAATATCGACTTCCGGTGGTCTATTAAAACTAATGACATCCCCAAGCCCACGGATAACCCCGCTTAAGGATTCTTGTGGATTGATCAGGATATCGTTGGTCCCACGGTGGTTAAGGGTAACATTTTGTGCGACCAAATCTTCCAATTCCATTCTGGAATCCCCGGCGGCAATGGTCAACCTTAGGTTTTCCGTACTCCCCTTAAGGGCAAAAAAAGCGATGCCGTTGGTCGTTATGCTTACGTTTTGGGAGTTCACTTCCAAATCAAAAGACCCTGAGGTGGTATCCGTTTCGTCGCTACTAAAACCTTCGGATAATAAGGTGAGGTTTGGATAAGTAAGGACTCCATCACTAGAAATCAATAGTCCCGTACTACTTCTAATTTGCGTAATGTTGGGTGAGGTTACATAAATGGTCGTCAATCCAAAATCCCGGAACAGGTTACAGTTGTTACCATTACGGACCAAGAGCCTGTCTCCTTCGACCTCTGCGGTTACCTCGTTCAATAAGAATTCACCCGTTTCTATTTCCACACGCTGCTCTTCCCCTTGTCGCAACACCAAGGCCGTGCGTTCAAAAACCGTAATGGTGGTAAAGGAAGGCAATTCTACGTCCATCCGTACCAAATCCCCGGCATTTTGAAAACAGTCCGGGGCATTTTCGGAATTGCAGGCAAGTACCAAGAACAATAGCAGCCACCCAAAGCACTTTTGAACCGAGTCCAACGTCCGTATCCCTATATTTTTTACTATCCTCATTACCATCTCTACCTAAACTTCTAAAGCCTAACCCCAACCCCAAAGGATACCGCTTCCGCGGCCGCACCATGCGCCCTTAAGGTTATGGAGCCAAAAACCTTTTCGCCAAAATAGCGTTTTAACCCTACCCTATTATAGACCCGTCCTTCAAAATCGAACGGATAGTATACATAATACCCCAATTGGGTAATCAAACTGATCTTATTGATAAAAAGCTCGTGGCCCACAAAAACACCAGCTCGTTTATAATCAGTATCCGGTGCTACGTTCATTTCCGGAAAGGAAGTAGCTTGAAACCGGATCAATTCCTTTAAAAAGTTGGAAAAGAACACATCTGCACCAAGTTGTATTGCACTTTTTCTTCCCAAGCGTTTATCGGCATAGGCCGAAAGAATGACAAACCCAAACTGCCCAGAGCCTATAACATCGCTCTCGTTGACACCACTTCTAAAAACCAGGTTGTATTTAATGGGTTCCGTAAATTTTGTTTTCTCCGCCTTGGGTAGGTACTCCAGTTTTTTACCACCATCCAAATCATAAGTAAGTCCGGCATTAAAAGCAAAGGTATTGGTAGAGGTATTGGGTGCCCTAAAATTAGCGTTGGAATAGTGGATGAGCGAAATACCTGCCTTAAACCCAAAACCCTCCAAAATATTCTCTTTGTGGTAATTGAACATGGCATAGGTAGAACTCAAAAAATCGGAGCCATACGCATTATTCCTAAAATTGGTCTCTCGATCATAAGGGTTGGTGGTATAGGCAATTCCTTGTCCTATCCTAAATTGGAGGTTCCGCTTAAAAAAGTAAAAGTTGTAATGGGCATAAACCCCAAAGTTTTCTCCCAAGGTTTCGTTGTCCATATTCTGATAGACAAAGGAAAATCCATAGTCCGGATAGTTATACAAACCCTCCCATTCCTTGGAGCCGTAGGTCTTTCTATTATAACCCAAAATAACCCCTGTGGGATGGCCATCTATCAAATGGGCAATACCCGGATCATGCAATAACACCGTACCATAAAACTGACTGGCATCTAAAGTATACTTCTTAACTTCTTGGGCGTCTTGCGAAAAGCCGATACGAACCAAAAAAAGGAGAACAAGAAAGTAGTGCCGCTTCATGGGATTCAAAGGTAAGTAGCTCCCACGAATTAGTTATCACAATTACGGATTATTGATGCTTTTAGAGGTGGACGCTATGTACATATCCTTAACCAGGTATCTTTTGATGGATAACGGAGGTTTATATATCTTTAATATAGTTAATGATTTAGGCATCTTCCATGAAATCCATCAAAACAAAAATCACTTCAGCATTCCTATTCTTATCGCTCATCCTACTGAACGCGCAAGGGGAATTGAAATCGGTTGAGGGGTATTCGCCGCACATCGGCACCATGGTCTATATGTTGGAAGACTTAAAACATAGGATCACCCAACAAGTGAAGGACCTGGACCAATCACAAGTTGATTTCTTGTATGATGCCGATGCCAATAGCATTGGGTCCTTGGTCATGCATTTGGTGTCCACGGAATCCTATTATCAGACGGCGACCTTGATGGGCCGGGAATGGACAGCAGAGGAACTCGCAAAATTTGGTGTCGCAGGCGAACTTAATACTAAAGTCCGAAACATACTCAAAGGCGAGCCGATTTCCCATTATTTGGAGTTATGGGATGAAGTCCGTGAAAAAACCCTAAGGGAACTTAAAACCAAAGATGATACTTGTTTGCATCAAATCTCGAAGAGGGACTTAACTACCACTATATCTGGTACCATGTGATGGAACATTCGGCCAACCATATGGGGCAAATCGCTACCATAAAGAATAGATTGCCTAAGTGAAAGTATAAGCTGTTCTAAATTTTTTTAGGGGGATGAACAGTAAAAAAGAAAACGAAATACGTTCAACAAAATACTAGATTGAGCTAAAAGTTCAAAAAACGATTACCATGACAGAATTTACGCAATGGATTTTATGAATTATATCATTAATAGTGGCAATATTAACTTTTGTAATACCACTGTTGAAAAGTAAAAAGAGTAACCGTTTTTTAAAATCCAGTTTAAAAGTTCTTCAGGAATCAAATAAAGCATTATCAGACAAAGTAGCAGAATTGAGCACTAAATCTGAAATGGATGATTTTTATTTAAAATTAAGGCAAGATATTACTAGTGCTATGCAGTTAGAACCAGAGTTGAAAGATATAGACGCCAAACCAAAAAACAAGAAAAGTCTTGCTGAAGCCTTTGGAGTTGACCTTCTACAACATTCTAGCAGAGATAGAGATGGTTGGGAGTATTTTACAGATTGGCGTTTCAAAAGAAAAACTGAAAACAAAAGCTAGTAAAACAGACCAGAGCCAAATCAAAGTTTAAAAAAATAAGGTCCTATCATAATTTCAACCAAACCACTATCCACAAGCTAAAACACCGCCTTG
>CALGQU010000044.1 GCA_937959125.1 uncultured Croceitalea sp. | reverse complement strand
CCAAATGGTGCCTTCTATGAATTCTGGAATAGTATTTGGACGGATATACGATAATGCGATTTACGGACCTATGGTACTGGTAGCGCTTCATACCCATAGTGAGTAATACGGCAGAAGCCGCTACATACGCCTTTATTTCTTCCTTGTTGGGGATATCCCCATAAAAGACAAAATGTTTTTTAGATGTAAACCAGGCAAAGCGTTTTAAAAAAAGACGTTTCTGTTCGGCATCAAACCTATTGTAAGGTTCCAAAAAACCAGAAATAAAATGCCGTTCCAAAGCGCTAATCTTGGCAACGGGATGTAGCAGATTGAACAGGGTGAACTTTTCATGCATTACGCGTTCATAGACCACTTTTACCAATACAAAGAACAAACCTCCAACCAATATGAAGGCAGCAATATCCTTATCGGCTTCAGAAAGTCCTACCATTACATCCGTTCTGGCATTTGCACCCCTAATAAACGGAAAGCATTTTTAATGACCTCGGCTACTTTTTTGGATAGTAGCACCCTAAAGTTTTTGATGTCCCCATCGGTTTCCCCTAAGATGGAAACCTGTTGGTAAAAGGAATTGAACTCTTTCACCAAATCATAGGTATAGTTGGCTATCAATGCAGGACTGTACGCCGCTGCAGCTTCTTCAATTTTTATAGGGAATACTTCCAACTGCTTTAACAGCTCCTTTTCCTTTTCATGCAACTCCAAAGAAGCGGGTACCTTTTCGTTTTCAATAGGTTGGGCCTTGCGTAATATGGATTGGATACGCGCATAAGTATACTGTATAAATGGTCCCGTGTTCCCCTGAAAATCAACCGATTCTTCCGGATTGAACAAAATCCGTTTTTTGGGATCTACTTTAAGGATGTAATATTTTAAGGCTCCCAAACCGATCATTTTATACAAGCTTTGTTTTTCCTCCTTGGAATAACCCTCTAGCTTGCCCAATTCTTCCGAGATGGTTGCCGCCGTATTGGTCATATTGTCCATAAGGTCGTCCGCATCCACCACCGTACCTTCCCTACTCTTCATTTTTCCCGAAGGCAAGTCTACCATACCATAACTCAAATGGTGCAGTTTTTCTGCCCAAGTAAAGCCTAGCTTTTTTAAAATGAGGAATAACACCTTAAAGTGATAGTCCTGCTCGTTTCCAACGGTATACACCATTCCATTGATATCGGAAAAATCGCTTACCCGCTGTATGGCCGTACCAATATCTTGGGTCATGTAGACCGCAGTACCATCGGAACGTAATACAATTTTTTCGTCCAGGCCTTCATCGGTCAAATCTATCCAGACGCTACCATCTTCCTTTTTAAAGAAAACCCCTTTGTCCAGACCGTCCTGCACTACGTCCCTACCCAAGAGATAGGTGTCACTTTCATAGTAGAGCTTGTCAAAATCAACCCCAAGATTTTTGTAGGTGGTGTCAAAACCTTTATATACCCAGCCGTTCATCTTTGTCCAAAGTGAGACTACCCCTTTATCACCAGCTTCCCACTTACGAAGCATTTCTTGGGCTTCCAAAAGTATAGGGGCTTCCTTTGCAGCTGTATCCTTATCCTTTCCCGTTGTAATCAATTGTTGGATTTGAGCTTTGTACTCCTTATCAAACGCCACATAATACTTACCCACCAAATGGTCACCTTTTAAACCGGAACTTTCTGGAGTTTCTTCTTCTCCAAATTTTTGCCAGGCCAACATGCTTTTGCAGATATGGATGCCGCGGTCATTGATAATTTGGGTTTTATAGACCTTATGTCCCGCAGCTTTTAAGATTTCCGCCACGGAATAGCCCAAAAGGTTGTTTCTAATATGCCCCAAATGCAAGGGTTTGTTGGTATTGGGCGAAGAATACTCTACCATTACCGCATCTTTGGAAGAACTATCGGCATACCCAAAAGTAGGATTAGCCACTATGGTATTGAAAAAATCAAGGTAATAGGAATTGGAAACTACCAAGTTCAAGAACCCTTTGACCACATTGAATTTTACCACTTCGGTCACATGCTCCGTAAGGTACTCCCCTATTTTGCTGCCAATTTCAACCGGATTCCCCTTCACTACACGCAACATAGGAAAAACAACCACGGTAACATCCCCTTCAAAATCTTTTCTGGTAGGTTGAAATTCAACGCCGGGCAATTCTGCATTAAATAGCTCCTTTACCGCCGCAATAACTTGTTTTTCCAATAGTTGTTGTAACTCCATCATTCTCTTATTAGCAAGGTGCAAAACTACGTTTTTATGATAAGATTAAGAACAGATATGCCGCTTCCCTGCTATTTTTATAAAAAGCAAATAATACGCAACGACCATACCTAAAATGCAAGCGTTTCATTTGTTCTACAGAAAATACAACCCATGCTGCTCAACGTATCGTACAAGGACAAAAACGTCACAAAAAAAATTACGGATGCCCTTGGCAAGCCTTTTACCATTAAAGAGCGTATACGCCTTGGTGGTATAGGCTCCCCAAAATTGGAAATCACCCAGGCGAGCGTAGCCATTAGAAACCTGCTTATTCTGGATAATAATGCCGATTGTTGCAATATAGAAATGCGGCCGGGGGGAATCATTCTTGGTTTTAGGTCGCTCTTGGAATCCTATGCTTTGGTTATCCCCTATTACAAACTGACCATTTACAAGGGGGATTTAGGCATTTATTCCGTTTACAAGGATAATTATTTTGTAAAAGTTAGGGCGGACACCAAAGCCGTTCAAAAATTCTTTAAAAAGCTTTTGGACTATAAAGCGGACAATACGCCAACCTCAATTGAAGATTTATGAAAATACTGTTGACCGGTGCCAATGGTTACATAGGTATGCGGCTTCTACCGCAATTATTAGCTGCAGGCCATGAAGTGATTTGTGCGGTACGGGATGCCTCTAGATTGTCCGTTGATCAAGAAACACGTTCAAAAATTGAGGTCATAGAAATCGATTTTTTAAAGGAACCCGTTTTAGACAAACTTCCCAAGGACTTGGAAGCTGCCTATTTCTTGATCCATTCCATGAGCTCCTCCACCAAGGATTTTGATGAAATGGAAGCCAAAACCGCAGAAAACTTCAACACTTATGTAGCGGAAACCAACATTAAACAGGTCATTTATTTAAGCGGCATTGTCAATGATGAGAATCTCTCCAAACATTTATGGTCCAGAAAGAATGTGGAACGCATTCTTTATAAGGGTAACTTTGGTCTTACTGTTCTTAGGGCCGGAATTATTGTAGGTTCTGGCAGTTCTTCTTTTGAAATCATTAGGGACCTCTGCGAAAAACTCCCTTTAATGATCACCCCAAAATGGGTGCTTACCAA
>CALGQU010000043.1 GCA_937959125.1 uncultured Croceitalea sp. | reverse complement strand
TTTCTTCAAATCATCAATCGATACCATATTTTCCTTAGTATTTTAATAACTGTTACAATCAGCATACCCTCACTCCCTATGCTATTACAGGAACTTTTACACTACATCTTTATACAAGCCCTAATATACTATTTCATAATTAGGAAGCCTTAAAATACCTATTATCTAACAAAATAATCGACAAGTAGTGCCGCCAAATAGCAAAGCATTTTAACGGAAATCCAAAAGAAAAAGCCCATCCAAAATGGATAGGCCTTTCTATGTTAAAATACTCTTTTCCGTTTATCTCCTAATAATCTTGGATTGCGAAACGGCGGTGCCGTTTTCATCCGTTAGCATTAAGAAATATAGCCCGGAGGGCAGTGCGGATACGTCCAAGGAAGGTTGGTTTCCACCACTAAAATCCAAACGGATGTTGGAATATCTAGTTTGGCCAAAAACATCCACTACATTACCGATAAGGGTTGTATAGTCCGTTCCTTCTTGTGCTATAAAAACGGTTCCCGTAGTGGGGTTTGGAAATGCCCGTAGCAGTTCCATTTCACCATCATCACCGCCATTGAGCCCAATAATCTGGAAGGATATGGTATTGCTATCCAATACGGATCCCCTTCCTGCTCGGCCGGAAAATGCGGTTCCTGTAACGGTATTTACCCCTTCCAAGAATTGTACGGCCCTAAAGTCACCAGATCGGTCGCCCCCTAGCGCGTAAGGTGCTGCGTTTTCCGTCCTAAAATTGGAAATTCCGTTAAAATCAAAAACAACGCTCCCTACACTTGGTAAGTTTACCGCAGCTTCTATACTCAATTCCAATCCTGGGAAATTGGTCAAATCCAAAACATCACCATCACCTAGTTGGCCTAGTACGGTATCGGTACCGGCGTCTATCAAATTAAAGGTTACGCGTGAAGGGTCTATGACTTGGAAATTCAATGTTAAAGGTGTCCCTATGGAACCACTTGAATTTTCGCCGGAGAACGGCGTAGCGGTAATGCTATTTGCCCCTATTAGGAAATCCACTGGGAAAATATTTCCGTCGGAATCCCCTCCCAAACTAAAAGGTGCCCCGTTTTCTATTCTAAACCCTTGTTGCCCGTTAAAATCAAAAACTACGGTTTCCGCAGCAAATCCATTGACCTCCGCAACTACCCCAAAAGTAGCGTCTGGTGGAAAAGCGGATAAATCCAAGGTCACACCTTCTTCCAAAGCGCCCAAGGGCGTGTCCGTATCGGCATCAAAAAGAATAAGGCTAATATCCGCAGGTTGTTCCCCACGTCCAATTTCAAAGGTTATGGATAAGGGTGTTCCAGCTTCTCCTGAAGCTCCCCTACCTTGGAAAGGCGTAGCGGTTACCCTATTTACCCCTTCTACAAAAGGCGCAGAACGAAAGTTTCCGTTGCTATCACCCCCTAAGCTAAAGGGTGCAACGTTCTCTGTTCTAAACCCTGCAACTTCATTTAAATCAAAAACGACGCTACCAACACTTCCAATGGCCTCGGCATTTGCTACCAAACTGAAACGGGTCCCTTGGGGAAAGTCCGCTAAATCCACAAAATCACCGTCGGTAATTGGACCCAGTATTTCATCCGTATCCGCATTAACCAAGGTAAAACTGCCAATACCTTGCCTACCGCTAACTTCTAATGTGGTTGCAACTTCCACGGAAGGATTAACAGGGTCATTGCTCGTCACGGTTATGGGGGTTTCATAAATTCCATTGGCCAAGGAAGACGCATCAAAGGTAACGGTTACTTCCGTTTCCTCCCCTGGGGCCAGTATGCCGGTTTCGGGCGAAAGTTCTATAAATACCTCATCCTCACTAAGGGCACGGGTCAAAAAGGCAAAACCATCCAACAAAATAAAGCTGGCCCCACCATCTAAACTTGCAGCGTAGGTATTTGGCCTAGTTACGGCAATATTACCATCGAAACCTTGAGGAAAGGTTAACCCTTCTAAATAGCTATAGACCACCCAAAAGAATTCCCCATTGATAAAACGAAAGGCTTGGTTAAGTTCCGTGGTAACAAAATCCCCATTGGGGTCTTGCTCGGAAACCACCAATTGTTCCAAAAGCAATTCACCGGCATCTGGGGTAGTACCTCCCCTAAATACCTGTAAAAGGATAGGTACTCCACCAAAACCTTCGGTAGTATAGGAATTTCTGACACTCGTTAAGACAAACTCGTCAACTTCCACATCAAACCGAACACCTGCAGAAAAGGCCGGTCCATTTAAGCCAACAAAATTAGGCGCACTAGTCACTCCCGTATCATAGGCGATGGAATCGGTAACCTGTAAATCGCCTATTTGACGGGCAAAGGCAATACGTTCGTTTTTAACGGTTGCCTTGCTTACGGTTCTGGTTTCTGGAGAAGCCTGTACACTTCCCGTAAAGGTGCTCCCTAATCCATATTTACTGCGATCCAAATTAGCAAGTTCTTCCTCCATGCTTTCCATGAGGTCTGTTCGAGCGGGCAGTCCAACTGTCGTATCGAACTCCAAATTGGCGTCACCATTGTTCGTAATACTAAAAGTCCTTGTAGCGATTGGAGGGTCGTCTACCCGCACATCTATGGAGGCACTAAGTTCCGTTGGGGCAACTACTATAGTTGGGGGCTGTATCACCGTAAGATTTACCGGAACATCAATAGTTGGTGTTTCCGGATCGTTACTAGTCACCGTAATGGTAGCTTCATATTCCCCAGGAATCAATGACCGGGCATCAATGGTAACCTGCACGGTTGAAGACGATTGAAAATCTACCTCTCCCAAACTTGGTGTAACAGAAACAAAAGTGGCGTTTGGATCTCCATCCGTGACTTCCAAATTATCGATATCAAATGTACCACCGGCAACCGCCAAATCCGATAGGATCGCCACATTATCGATACCTCCCGCAAATGCAAATCCTGAGAATACCAACGTATCATCAAAGAAAATGGTAAGTGCCTGCGTATCCCTATCAACTACGATACGAACTTCAAAATATCCCTCCGGCGTAGTCACATCCAAAGGATCAAAACCACCTGTTCCCGCATTGAGAACATCTATAGTTCCATCACCATTAAAACGTAATCTGGTGTTTACAGAACCAATGGAAGCATTCTGAGGAATGATTTCCCAGCTATTCCCTTCTCCTTGTACGTTGACCTGCGCCGTAAGTACGGACATTGGGGCATTGCCCAATTGGAACGCCGGTGACAATGCTAAAGGGACTGCGGGCCTTTCTGCACCCAATCCATCGGAAACCCCTCTAAAGTGTAGGTTACCTTCAAAAGCATTGGCGGATGATACCGTAAAGTTATTTTCAAATCTGGCAATCCAACCTGCCTGTCCATTAATATCACCTTCTACCAAACCTTCAAAATCCGCGGTAAAAAGGTCGCTTACTATTCTATTGACTTTTCCGTCTATAGTCTGCGCTGCTGCCAATGGAGGTGTATTTGCCTCCCCAATAGCAACTAGATTAAAATTTCTACCATCGATCAAGGATTGTGTCTCTGACGCCCTCATACTAAAATCGGGAACGGCGGCCCCATCTATCATGATATCAAATTCCAAGTCACCAATACCGGAATTTTCAATTTCCAAATCCCTGGTCACCAATTGGAACTGTTGCAAAGTTTCCGTAAAGGCATCTGGATTTACTGCAATGGTTGGTGTTTCCGTACCATCCAAAACTCTAATGGTTACGGGGATTTCGGTTACGATATCCGACTCTGCTGTAGTCACCACGATCGTCTCATTAAAAATACCACTAGCGATGCCTAACGCGGAAAAAGTAACTTGGAAGGCACTGCCTTCCCCAAGTCCAAGTACCAAATCTGCAGGTGTTATTTCACTGATCAAACTGGACCCTTCTCCGGGAGCAATAGTAATCGTAGCATTAGGTACGGAAATATTGGTGATACTGAATTCCAGCGTAGTGGATTCTTCCGTAGGCAAATCAAAAGTTGCGCTTTGCGGGGCAACGGCCACGGCAGCCTGGTTGGCAATAACCCAACCCATATCCCTAAAGTGACCGCGGGTAATATCCCCAAT
>CALGQU010000042.1 GCA_937959125.1 uncultured Croceitalea sp. | reverse complement strand
TGTGGACCTTGGTGCCGCTATTTTTACTACCTACGGAGATCAAGTTACTTTCCAAATCAATATAGATGACTATGGGTTTAATGGCTCCATCTTCAATAGAGGAACTGTAGGCATTGTTAAACGTACCACCATTAGCACTTTCGCCACTTAACGCAAATTTAATTTCCTCAATTTCCATGGCCTCATTGTGGACCACCGTGTATGAAAAATCAATGGCATCCTTGGCCAAGTCCGCCTTCATCTTTTCCAATTGGGCATCCGTGGTAGTTTTGGTAATGACAAGTTCAATGCTTTTAGGGGCGGTTTTCAGTGTAATGGGAACCGTTCTTGTTTTTTCCGTTTTCTTTTTGGGTGTTGTAGTGGTAAAGGCTACAAAAGTCTCCGGATTCAGGGCTTTTTTGTCCTTTACAATTTCAAAATGTAGGTGAGGTCCACTAGAAACCCCGGTGTTGCCAACATAGCCCAGTACTTTTCCGGTTTCAATAGTTTCATTGATGGCTACCGTACTGCTTTCTAGATGAAGGTATTTTGTGGCATACCCTTGGCCATGGTCAATAACCACAAAATTTCCATTACTGTCGTTATAAGACGCAATGGAAACGGTACCCGATGCACTTGCACTGACCTCCGTTCCCTTTTTGGCCACAAGGTCAATGCCTTTATGTAACTTTCCCTTGGCAATGCCTTTTTGGATCTCCCCAAATTTGGAGGATACCCTGCTAATGGCCTCCTGTTTGATCGGCGTTGTAAAACTAGGGGCTTCCATAGGGAGAACGGCACTCGTATCTTCTGCAAAGCACACTTCTTTTTTAGTGTTAAAGCCAAGTAGGAACAGCCCTAAAAGTGGCAGTATTAGAAGTGCTTTACCGTAATTTCTTTTGTGTGATGGTTTTTGGTGTAACATAAGGATTCGTTTTTTGATTTGCCCGGTTGGAAGCCGTAATGAAAACTTCCTTCCAAATAAGGACAATTGGGTTAATGAATTAAAAAATGGATTAATGATGGATAAATTTTGATGGGTCAGTACCTGTTGCAACATAAGATATTGGTACTGTTTTTTATTGATTTCTTGGGTACAGGTCTTATGGTCTGCCAAAAATTCTAGATTTTGTTTTACCATTTTACTGTAATACCAGGCAAAGGGATTGAACCATTGTAGGATGACCAAAAGTTCCATGATAAGAATATCCAAAGAATGGAGTTCCTTGGCATGCACCTTTTCGTGGGAAACAATAAGCTCCAGCTCCGCTTTTGCAAACTGCTTTGGATGGTAAAAAATATGCTTAAAAAAGGAGAAAGGGGAAATATGTCGATGTGTACGTACATGATAAAAAGAGCCTTCCCGTTGCACGTCACTTTTTCGTCGAATCCCCCAGATACGAAGAAATTGGTGGCAGAGACGAATTCCTAGAATCAGTACCCCAAGGAGGTATAAAGCGGTCAAGAGTGTCAAGGGTTCCAAAAGCCAAGAAGTTGGGGCAGTGGCCTCAGGCACTATTTCAGATGCTTCCAAATAACTAAGTTCCGGGCGTTCAATATAGGTGACCTGGGTAATTTCAAAAAAGGGCAATAGCACGGAAATTAGGACGCCGGAACCTAAGAAAAATCGATTGCCATTAAACAAGGTCTCTTTTTTTAACAAAGCCAGGTAAGCCACTAAAAAGAGCGTAAGGACCAAGCAAGATTTTAAAAGATGAATAAAAAACGGTTCCATTACTTTTCTTTTTCAATAAGTTGAATGATTTCTTTTAGGTCCTGCACGGATATCTTTTCTTCTTTGGCAAAGAAAGAAACCAGACTTTTAAAGGAATTATCGTAATAGTCCGCAATGGTTTCGTCGATAAACGCTTTTCTGTAAAGTTCCTTGCTAATAATAGGAAAGTACCGGTGGGTATTCCCAAATGCCTCATGGGCTACATAACCTTTCTCCTCTAAATTCCTAATTATGGTAGAGAGCGTATTGTAATGGGGTTTTTCATCTATAAAAGCCTCCAAAACTTCTTTTACGAACGCTTTTTCCAACTTCCATAGGATTTTCATGATTTCCTCTTCCTTATTGGTCAATTTCTGCATGCTACGTTATTTTGGTTCCAAACCTACTATTATAAAAGTAGTTATACAACTATATTTATAGTTATTTAACTATTTTTTTAGTTATTTAATTATCCTTGCAATTGATTCCCAAGTCTAAATCTTGGATTATATTTACCCCAAAACACACCATTGTGCAAGATTTTCTGTTCATAGTCCTTGGACTTGTTTTATTGATTTTAGGCGGTAATTGGCTGTTAAAAGCAGCTGTGGCACTCTCCTTAAAATTGAATATCCCTAAAATTGTAATTGGTATGACGGTGGTTTCTTTTGCTACCTCTGCACCAGAACTTATTGTAAGTATCAAAGCTGCTTTAGATGGTTTTCCAGATTTGGCGTTAGGCAATGTCGTGGGATCTAATATTGCCAATTTAGGTTTGGTTTTGGCTATTACGGTGCTAATGGGCAGTATACAAGTGCGTAAAAGCTTTTATACGACGGACTGGCCGGTAATGATGGCGGCATCCCTATTGTTCGTAGGTTTTGTTTATTTTGACGGTACCCTCCAGCAATATGAGGGTATCTTAATGGTCATTTTTCTTTTTGCCTTTTTGGTGTATTTGTTGCGTTTTCAAAAAACGGCGGTTGTAGATGAATTGCCGGAAGATGACATCCCGCTAGCTGTATATAAAATGGTTTTGTTTCTTGGTTTAGGTGGTGTAGCCTTATGGGGTGGATCGGAACTATTGATCAATGGGGCCGTAGGTTTGGCGTCCTCCTTTGGTGTTAGTGATAGGATTATTGGGGTTACCGTAGTATCCGTTGGCACTAGTATACCGGAACTGGCTGCATCCCTAATCGCTATTATTAAAAAAGAGAAAGCCATTTCTTTGGGCAATCTCATTGGTTCCAACATTTTTAACCTTCTCGCAGTATTGGGAATTACAGCTATCATAACCCCCATCAACGTGGTGGATCAAGGGCTATTGACCAACGATATCTTTTGGATGTTGGGCATCTCCTTCCTCATCTTGCCTTTGGTGTTCTTCCCAAAGTCGTTACGCTTGGGTTGGCGAGAGGGATTATTGCTACTGGGGATCTATGTCTGTTTTGTGTATCTTACGGTCGCATGAAAAAGATTCCAGAATATTACACTTTACTCATATTGTTACTATTATCCTGGGTTGTTTCGGCACAGGATGAAACGCAATTTATCAATGGAAGGTTATTGGACGGAAATACCAAAGAACCCATAGCTTTTGCTACTGTTAGGGCAGAAAATAAAGCATTGGGGGTTATCTCCAATGCGGATGGAAGTTTTAGAATTCCTATTGCCTTTAAAGAATTTAGTGATACCCTTATCATCTCTTGCCTAGGATTTGAAAACAAACAATTGGATTTGTCCGTTTTGCAACCGAACCCAGTGGTCAATATCATCTATCTAAATGAGGAGCGGCAACAACTAAAGGAAGTCGTAGTGGCAAGCGAGCGAAAATCAAGACCTAAGTTAAGCGAACAGGACATCCTAAAAAATGCTATTCAAAGAATACCATTAAATTATCCTTCTTCCAGTTTTTCTTTGGTTGGTTATTATCGTGATTATCAGATTAGACGAAATGCATATCTTAATTTGAACGAAGCAGTTATAGAAGTTTTTGATCGCGGTTTTGCATTTGATGATTACAGGACTACTAAGACCTTGTTATACGATTATGAAGCAAACCATGTATTTAAGAGAGATACCGCAACTTCAAAGCCATATGATTTTATAAACAAAAGTAAAATCATAAAGAACGCATATTTAACCAGCCAGGGAGGCAATGAATTCACCATTTTAAGAGTACATGATGCCATTAGAAACTATAACAAGCATACCTACTCCTATATTTATATTTTACAGGAAAACTTTATTGATGAGCATATTTTTGCACGGGAATCCGACACTTTTATAAACGGGGAACCTTTATATGTTCTTACCATTAGTAAAGTTGAACCAAAAACCTTGGTAAGAGGTAGAATTTATATTTCTAAAAATAATTTCGCTATCCATAAATTGGAATATGGTGTTTATTCAAGAAAAGAATTCTTGTCAAGGGATCAAGAGCGTAAGGAAAAAGCGGTGAATTCTGGCATTAAAAGTGAAGGGTTAGGGCCATTGATTTTTAACGTAAATGTGGAATACCAAAAGAAAGAAGATTTTATGTACCTTAATTACATATCGTTTACAAACAAATTTCAAGTCACTTTGCCTTCAGAATTTCAATTAATAACTAAAAAAATTGATTTTGAAAAACAAGAACTGGAATTAACCTTTAATCATTCGCCAAAAATTTCCAGTGCTTTAAATAAAAAGAAGTACAAACTTTTTTATAAGGGTAAACCTCTAAAAGTAACTAGTGTTAAAGTAAAAGACAAAAAGGTTTTTCTCCACATATCAGAAATAAACGGCCTTTTGCAGACTGGAGGAGGCAACACTGCCCAACTGGTGAATCTTTCTTTAGAAATAAAGAATATTAAAGACGTCTACGGAAATGTATTTAATCGCTACAAAAAGTATGCGTTAAAACAGTTTAGGGAATTTTTTGTACAAGAAATTAATCCACTTAAGAAAGCTTCTTTAGATGGGCGGTTTATTAGTAAAACCGTACCTATGTTTAAGGGTTTTGAGAATGATATCCCACTTGAAAATTTAAAAAAGTATTGGATGAACACCCCTTTAAAAACTAAAGGCAATTAAAAAGACCGCCCTAAAAAAGACGGTCTTTCTATAGCATCAACAATTAAGATAATTATACGTCTGCAGATTTTACTGTTTTTACAATTCTACCTGCAATTTTGTATGGATCACCGTTAGAAGCAGGTCTTCTGTCTTCCAACCAACCTTTCCATCCACTTTCTACCGTAGCAATTGGAATACGGATAGAAGCACCACGGTCAGAGATGCCAAAACTAAACTCGTCTATGGATTGTGTCTCATGCTCACCGGTCAAACGTTGATCGTTAAACTCACCATATACTGCAATATGTTCTTTTACCACAGGTCTAAAAGCCTCACATATTTTTTCATAGGTTGCTTTGTCACCACACGTTCTCAAGGTAGTATTGGAGAAGTTGGCGTGCATACCAGAACCGTTCCAGTCCATATCTTTGCCTAATGGCTTAGGGTGGTACTCAATATAGTACCCATACTGTTCGGTCAATCTATCTAAAAGGTATCGCGCTACCCAAATTTCATCACCGGCTTTTTTGGCACCTTTGGCGAACAATTGGAACTCCCATTGTCCAGAAGCTACCTCTTGGTTGATTCCTTCAAAGTTGATTCCTGCGGCGATACATAGATCGGCATGCTCTTCAACCAAATCCCTACCGTGGGTATTTTTACCACCAACGGAGCAGTAGTACATTCCTTGTGGGGCGGGATAACCGCCAATTGGAAAACCTAAAGGCAATTGCGTTTGGGTATCCATTATAAAATATTCTTGCTCAAAACCGAACCAGAAATCGTTGTCATCATCATCAATAGTTGCCCTTCCGTTGGAAACGTGTGGTGTACCATCAGCATTTAAAACCTCGGTCATTACCAAAAATCCATTTTTCCTTGCCGGATCCGGGAAAATAGCGACAGGCTTTAACAAACAATCCGAAGAACCGCCTTCAGCTTGTCTTGTTGAACTTCCGTCAAAAGACCACATAGGGCAGTCTTCTAACTTACCACTAAAGTCATTTACAACTTTAGTCTTGCTTCGCATGTTTTGCGTTGGAAAATAGCCATCCAACCAGATGTACTCTAATTTTGA
Source organism: uncultured Croceitalea sp. (assembly GCA_937959125.1). Classification (GTDB taxonomy): domain Bacteria; phylum Bacteroidota; class Bacteroidia; order Flavobacteriales; family Flavobacteriaceae; genus Croceitalea. The sequence continues at coordinate 4,337 of CALGQU010000042.1, read as the reverse complement.
CTTACTCATAATAGTGGGTCCTTTACTTTAAAATTTTACTGACGGTAAAAATATATTTTTTAATGGAAATCGCACATTTATAGGGGGCTATTTAGTAAAAAGTTATTAAAATTACAGTCACCCCCAATTCTTTGAGGGCTGATTAATAAAAATGTATTTTTTGGGGTGTAATCTTGTCAATTCTTTAATTTTGTCCCCTGTAACGATGTTAAAATAGCTAGAATGAGATATGAAGCGCTAAAAGAAAGCTACAAAAGAAAGGCTTTGGAGATTGAAGAATCACAAAAAAGGTCCGATTTGTTTGCAAAAAACGTTTTCAACGACGGTAAAATGCTCCAATTTTTGACCAAAGAGGCCTATGATAAGGTAAAATCTGCAATATTCTCTGGAAATAAAATTGATCGTAAGATTGCCAATCAGGTAGCAGAGGGGATGAAAGCCTGGGCCATGTCCATGGGTGCCACGCATTATACCCATTGGTTCCAGCCCCTCACGGGTGCGACCGCCGAAAAACACGATGCTTTCTTTGATTTGCTCCCTAACGGTAGTGGTATGGAAAAGTTTGATGGTAGTCAGTTGGTACAGCAAGAACCGGACGCTTCCAGCTTTCCCAGCGGCGGTATACGCAACACTTTTGAAGCGCGTGGGTATACGGCCTGGGACCCTACCTCACCTGCATTTGTGTATAAGACCACACTTTGCATTCCTACCATCTTTGTTTCCTATACGGGTGAAGCATTGGACAATAAAGCACCCTTGTTGCGGGCATTACACGCGGTTGATGAGGCAGCCACCGGAGTGGCCCAATACTTTGATAAGAACGTAAGAAAGGTCTACGCCACATTAGGTTGGGAACAGGAATATTTTTTAGTGGATAAGGCTTTGGCACAATCCAGACCGGATATTTTAATGACGGGCCGCACCCTTGTGGGGAATTCCGCGGCAAAAGGCCAACAATTGGACGACCACTATTTTGGGGTAATCCCCAGTAGGGCACTCAGTTTTATGAGTGCCTTGGAAAAACAATGTATGATATTGGGTATCCCGGTCAAGACCCGGCATAATGAGGTGGCCCCCAATCAGTTTGAGCTGGCCCCGGTATATGAGGAAGCCAACCTATCCGTTGACCATAACTTACTGTTGATGGACGTTATGGATGAGATAGCCAATGCACATGGTTTTAAGGTACTGTTCCATGAAAAACCCTTTGCGGGCATCAATGGATCGGGCAAACACAACAATTGGTCCTTGGCTACCGATACAGGTGTCAATTTGTTGAGTCCAGGGTCTACACCCATGAAAAACCTACAATTCCTTACGTTTTTTATCAATACGATCAAAGCGGTAGACACTTATGAAGAATTGCTGCGTAGTTCCATAGCATCGGCAAGTAATGACCATCGGTTGGGGGCCAATGAGGCACCACCTGCCATACTTTCCATATTTATTGGAGAACAATTGGGCAATGTTCTGGATGAATTGGAAGGGGTGTCCAAAGGAAAACTATCGCCCCAAGAAAAAACGGAACTTAAACTCAATGTTGTTGGTAAAATTCCGGAAATACTGCTGGATAATACCGACCGCAACCGTACTTCACCTTTTGCCTTTACGGGCAATAAGTTTGAAATGCGAGGAGTAGGGGCTAAAATGAACTGCGCCAAACCCATGACGGTTTTGAATACCATTGTTGCCAAGCAATTGACGGATTTTAAAAAAGAGGTCGATGCCCTTATCGATAAGAAAAGTTTAAAGAAGGACGAAGCTGTTTTTAACGTACTACGGGAATATATAAAAACATCCAAGCGCATTCGTTTTGATGGCGATGGGTATAGTTTTGAATGGCAAGAAGAGGCCAGAAAGCGAAAGCTGAGCAACAATAAAAATACACCAGAGGCCATTCAAGTACTCACTTCCAAAGAAAGTATCGCCCTTTTTGATGCGACCAAGGTCATGAGTGAAAAAGAGCTGGTGGCCCATCAAGAAGTAGAATTGGACAATTATGTGTTCCACATACAAATCGAGGGGCGTATCCTAAACGAACTGGTATACAACTATGTATTTCCGGCAACGGTAAAATATCAAAACGGCTTGTTGGAAAATATAGCCGGATTAAAAGAAGTGTATGGTGCGGCGCATAAGGGCTTAACAGAGCCCCAATTGAATATTTTAGAAAAGATGGCGGAACATTTGGTTTCGGCCAAAAAAATGTCCGATGCCATGATGGATGCCAAGAGGCAGGCAGATAAAAAAGCAACGATAGCCAAAAAAGCACAGGCGTATTGCAACAATGTAAAACCCTATTTTGAACAGATTAGGGAGCATGTAGATGTGTTGGAAAGCTTGGTGTCCGATGAACTGTGGCCGTTGACCAAGTACCGAGAGCTTCTTTTTGTTAAATAAAACAGGATTGTCCCAACCGGTCGGTCGCAAGAAAAAATGGAGGAGGGTGAAACACAAATCCAGTCTTTTTAGCTCCCATTTTTTGAGTTTATTTTACGATGATTTTTTAAAGCATGCTGATGAACCTTTCCCTAAAAGATATAGAAGCCGCAAAAGAGCGAATTGATCCGTACATCAACAAGACGCCCATTCTTTCATCATCCTTGTTGAACGAGTGGCTAGGGCACGAGATCTATTTTAAGGCGGAGAACGTTCAAAAAATTGGGGCGTTTAAAGCAAGGGGCGGGGTCAATACCCTGTCTTGGCTTTTGGAACAGGGGCACCGGCCAAAACATATAGTGGCGAACAGTTCTGGGAACCATGCCCAAGCCGTCGCCTATGCCGCCAAACAGTTTGGGATTCCCGCTACTATATTTATGGCATCCTATGCCTCCAAAATAAAGGTGCAGGCAACAAAAGCCTACGGTGCTAATGTGGTACTCAATAAAACTAGGGACCTTGCCGATGCCCGGGTGGCGGAAGCGGCCCAAGAGGGAGGCACTTTTTGGATACCTCCCTTTAACCATGAACAAGTCATCTGTGGGCAGGGTACGGCAGCTTATGAGGCCCTTACGGAACTGGAAAATATAGATGCGATCTTTACGCCCTGTGGAGGTGGCGGACTTACTTCTGGAACCCTAGTTTCCGCTAGGGGATTGTCTCCCAAAACCAAGGTTTTTGGCGTAGAACCTTTAAATGCCAATGATGCTGCGCAATCCCTGCGACAGGGCAGTATTCAACGTCTAGCGTCCACTCCGGATACGCTTGCGGATGGAGCCATGACCATGGCCGTTGGCGAACTTACTTTTCCTTACTTGCAGCAATTGGACGGGTTTTATGAGATCGAAGAAGAATATTTGATCTATTGGACCCAATGGTTGACCCATCTATTAAAATGCCGACTGGAACCTACCTGCGCCATGCCTATGGAAGCCATACGGCGTTGGTTAAAAACACAAAAGACCAAAAAGAGGGTGTTAATGATTATCTCTGGCGGGAATATAGACCAACCGACTACCCAAAAAATCTGGTCAACGGATTGCTTACATAAACCCCCAATGTAGGATTTTCTATTTCTTGTATACTATTTATGATACGTAAAGCAAGGATTTGTATCTTAGATATTACACGGCTGTCCAGTAACAGCCTTGTTTTTTTTGAAGGTAGACGAAAACCAAGGAACGAATGAAAATAGCTTTCACCTCTTGTACGCGATATGAGGCTTTTGAAAAACAGCCAGAATGGGAACAGATTTCCAAGGAAAATCCAGATTACCTATTTCTACTAGGCGATAATATATACATGGACTATGGAATAGCCCCCTTTAGCAAAGAACCTATCGGCGCGCCGGAATATTATAGCAATACCAAGTTCAAAAAGATCATGGAAGAAAAGTACCGCAATCAATTTACCCGCGTTCCGGAATTTAAAAAGTTGGTGCAACATATGCGATCTAAAGATGGATTCTTTGCCATTTGGGACGATCATGATTTTGCTTGGGACAATGCAAAAGGGGCTACGATGTGTAATGAAAAGAAAGAAATTTCAAGAGAACTGTTTCATCGCTTTTTAGATTGTTCTACTAATTTACCCCATACCTACTACCATGTGGATACCCCTTTGGCAAGGGTCTTGTTCTTGGATAATAGAACGGATGCCCAAGAGAAAGGTACGGACAGTACGCTTTTAAGCGATGACCAATTTGATTTTATAAAAAGTAAGTTGGACCATGATCTAAAGTATACGTTCATTTGTGGTGGATTAACCTTAACCAAAGGTCATGAAAATTGGACCAACTATTCCAGCCAATTAAAAAGACTATGTAGGATGATCAAGGGTATGGACAATGTTGTTTTCTTAGGAGGGGATATTCATAAAAACAGATTTGTACCGCCCAA
>CALGQU010000041.1 GCA_937959125.1 uncultured Croceitalea sp. | reverse complement strand
AAGTAATTGCCCTTTGGTAAGTAAATATGTCCAAGACAAATGATATAAGGAAATACTCTTTGGAATTCTCAAATTTATAGGAGAATGAGAAGGGTCGGATACAAATTCATTAGAGACTGTAACCATTGTTTGTACGCCAAGTTTTTTTGCCATACCAACATATGTTTCGACTTGATTTTTATCAATTCCATTATTCTTGCTTTTCATTTCAAAGAATGCAACTTCTTTAATTGAACCAGAAGTTACATTTACAATCATCCCATCTATCCTATGAGGACTTATTCCTGGAAATGTAACCTCTGTAAAATAGTATAGTTTTCCTGACCTACTTAGTTTGATATCTTTAAAAATCCCTTCTCTAAATTCATTTATCAATCTTAATGAAGACAGAAATATAGAGGTTAATGCCATCTCATCACCTGTTTTCAATGTTGGTATAAGGAAAGCGGGTTGAGCTTTTATTTGTGAGGTTACGATAAAGGAATCAAATAGCTCTTTTTTAATGCCAACTAATTTGGTAAGTTTTTTTTTAAGCATCTTGGTTAGTTTTACTTATTTTTTGAATGTACGAATTTTCGACAAAAAATTAAACCTTTCAATGTTTCTGGATATGATAAACCACTTAAAATCTTCAACGTTTTTTATAAATTTGTATTACTTAGATTTCTATAACAACTGTCATATTTTGCAGAATTATATAGCTCTCTTCCCTAATCAAGGAGCACTTGTCCGCCTTTTGTAGAGGAATGAATCCCGATAGCTGTCGGGAGAAAGGGGAGTTACCTTCGCGAAGGTGAATTGATGTTCCACACCTCTTACGCTTGTAGAGAAATATTTTTTATACGATTGGAATCAAAACCTGCAACGCCTTCTCCACACTGGTAATCCCATCAAAAGTCAATAACAAGCGTAATCCATTACGGGTTTGTTTTTCCTTTAACTGGCATTGTTGCGGATGGCTCTGTACATATTTTAAGACCTTGGTAAAAGCATCGGTTTGGTAAAAAGGCGATTGCTGGTCCGCCAAGAAGTAGCCAATAAATTTGCTCTTCTTTAGGATTACCTTTTCTAATCCAATGCTATTGGCCAGCCATTTGATACGGACCGAATTAAAAAGGTCTACGGCTTGGGTGGGGAGTTCCCCAAAACGGTCTACCAATTCTTTCTCAAATTTTTCCAGCCCGGCTTCGTCTACAACAGCATTGAGTTGGGTATATAAATTAAGGCGCTCCGTGATGTTATTGATATAGTCGTCCGGGAAGAGCAGTTCAAAATCCGTATCCAGTTGGGTTTCCTTGACAAAGACTTTGGGTTGGTCGCCTTCTACTTCTTCGTAGAGTTCCTTAAACTCATTTTCCTTAAGCTCCTCAATAGCTTCGGCCAAGATTTTTTGGTAGGTCTCAAAACCTATCTCATTGATAAATCCGCTTTGCTCACCCCCCAACAGATCTCCGGCACCGCGAATTTCCAAATCCTTCATCGCAATATTAAACCCACTGCCCAGTTCCGTAAACTGTTCCAAGGCTTCAATACGCTTACGCGCATCCGTTGTCATCACCTCATAAGGGGGTGTAATAAAATAACAGAAGGCTTTTTTATTGCTTCGCCCCACGCGACCCCGCATTTGGTGCAGATCGCTCAAGCCAAAATTATTGGCGTTATGGATAAAAATGGTGTTGGCATTGGTAACGTCCAAACCACTTTCTACAATGGTGGTAGAGACCAAAACGTCAAACTCCCCATTCATAAAGGAAAGCATCAGTTGTTCCAATTTTTTGCCTTCCATCTGGCCATGGCCAATGCCTATTTTAGCATCTGGAACCAGCCGTTGCAGCATTCCGGCAACTTCCTTGATATTTTCAATGCGGTTATGGATAAAAAACACCTGTCCGCCCCGTTGGATTTCATAGGAAACCGCATCCCTGATCAGCTCTTCGTTAAAACGGATGACCCTACTTTCAATGGGGTAGCGATTGGGTGGTGGTGTGGTGATGACAGAGAGGTCCCGCGCCGCCATTAAACTGAACTGCAAAGTCCTTGGAATGGGCGTGGCCGTTAAGGTCAACACGTCCACATTTTCTTTAATGGATTTTAACTTGTCTTTTACGGCAACCCCAAACTTTTGCTCTTCATCAACGATAAGGAGCCCCAAATCCTTGAATTTTACGTTTTTGTTCACCAATTGGTGGGTGCCGATAATGATATCTACTTTTCCCTCCGCCAACCGTTCCAAGGTTTCCCGTCTTTCTTTGGCGGTTCTAAATCGGTTGAGGTAATCTACGGTTACGGGCATTTCTTTAAGGCGTTCCCTAAACGTACGGGCATGTTGGAAGGCCAAAATGGTAGTCGGCACCAAAACGGCCACTTGTTTGCCATTATCCACGGCCTTAAACGCAGCCCGGATGGCAACTTCGGTCTTGCCAAAACCAACATCCCCACAAATAAGACGGTCCATGGGGCGTTCGCTCTCCATGTCTTTTTTGACATCGGCAGTGGATTTTTCTTGGTCGGGTGTGTCCTCATAAATAAAGGAGGCTTCCAGTTCATGCTGCAAATAGCTGTCCGGTGCGTACTGAAACCCTTTTTCAAGCCTTCGTTTGGCATAGATTTTTATAAGGTCGAAGGCTATTTTTTTGACCCTGCTTTTGGTCTTTTCCTTAACTTTTTTCCAAGCACCGGACCCTAGTTTGTAAATCTTTGGCGGTGCGCCGTCCTTTCCGTTGAATTTTGAAATTTTGTGTAGGGAATGGATACTTACGTAGAGAATATCGCGTTCGCCATACATCAATTTTATAGCCTCTTGTTTTTTTCCTTCAACATCAATTTTTTGCAATCCCCCAAACTTGCCAATTCCATGGTCAATATGGGTCACGTAATCCCCAATTTCCAGTTTGTTGAGTTCTTTGAGCGTAATGGCCTGTTTTTTGGCATAGCCGTTCTTCAGGTAGAACTTGTGGTAGCGCTCAAAAATTTGATGGTCCGTATAGCAAACAATCTTTAAATCGTTATCCAAAAATCCTTGATAGAGCGGAAAGACCACGGTTTTATAATGTACACTTCGACTATGCCCAGTGTCCGAAGTTCTGTTATTTATGCCTTGGCCGTTTTCAAGGTCGCTGAGCGCTGTCGAGGCGAAAATATCATGAAAGCGCTTGGCCTGTTGTTCCGTGGCACAAAAGATGTAATTGGTATAACCTGCTGCATGGTTATCGTTGAGGTTTTCAATAAGCAGATCAAACTTTTTATTAAAGGAAGGCTGCGGTTTGGTATTGAAAACAATTTCGTCACCCTGAACTTGTTTCAGGGTCCCACCACTTAATTCCACCACTGGAAAATCTTGCAAGTGGGTCTTGAACACCTGCGAATTTAAGAACAGCTCCTGGGGTTGGGCATGCTTGATTTCTTCGCCCAGCTTTTCAAAGCTTTCTTCCGCTTTTTTAAAGTTGGTATCGATGTTGTCGTACACCAAATCCAGGTTCTTGCTAAAGATGACCGTTTTAGGGGAAATGTATTTTAAAAAACTTTCCCGCGTTTCATGGACCAGTTTATTGGCCACATTGGGAATGATACTTATTTTTTTGACCTTTTCCGTAGACAATTGGGTCTCCACATCAAAAGTGCGGATACTATCCACCTCATCCCCAAAAAACTCGATACGATAGGGTTCATCATGGGAAAAGGAAAAGACATCCACAATACCGCCCCGAACGGAAAACTCCCCCGGTTCCGTGACAAAATCGACCCGTTTAAATTGGTATTCGAACAACACTTCGTTCAGAAACTCCAAGGACAAGGTATCCTCCAATTTTATTTTCAAAGTGTTTTTGTCCAGTTCCTTTCTGGTGACCACCTTTTCAAAAAGGGCATCCGGATAGGTAACGATAAGGGCAGGTTTTTTTCTAGAATTGATGCGGTTCAACACCTCTGCACGTAGCAGTACATTGGCATTGTCCGTTTCTTCAATTTGATAGGGCCTTCTATAACTCCCGGGATAAAAAAGCACATCGTTTCCCCCAAGGAGCTGTTCCAAATCGTTTAAATAATACGCAGCCTCCTCTTTATCATTAAAGAGTGCTAAACAAGGCAATTCACTGGAAGTGAAGGTATTTGAAATCACAAAGGAAATAGAGGAACCGGTTAGCCCGTTAAGGGCAATTTTTTTGCTTGGCGAAGGGTCTTGTGTTTGGGAATTGGCAACGGCCGCCCGCAGTTTTCCCAGTTGGGGAGACTGTCCAAAAAGTTCTAAAATGGAGGTTTTGGTCAACCTAAAAACTTTGCAGCAAATATAGTGTCAGTTGGGTAAGGGGACAACGCCTTTTTTACTTTTCTGATGTTCTTTCCAATAATTTTTTTAGCGGATTTGTCTTTCTGTTCTTAAAGCCATGCATTAAGACAGCCAATAACAACAGCATACTGCCACCTAGTGCTACGGAAGAAATCGCTTCATTGGAATCTTGATGGCGCACATATATAGCATACAAGGCCCAAACACCGACCAAGGCAAATTCCCGTAGATTTCTTTTCCAAATCATAGTTAGGTTAAGAAGAATAGCGACAATAATAAGTACAATTGTCCACATAGTTTCAGATAGAAATCCGCGGTCCCATCCTATTTTTGTTAGGTAGGCGGCAATATTGGCTATGGTCGCCACGGAAATCCACCCGGAGTATATAGCAATGGGCCACCATACAAAAGCAATGATGGCTATAGGCGCATCCCACCGTTCCATGTTGGTGTTTAGGATAATCTTGATCAGGGAAATTAAAATGCCCAACATGATGAGTACGGAAAGGGCGGTTTGATCATAAACAAAGGCCACTACCCAAGCGGAATTCAATAGATTGGCCATAAGGAACCAATAGCCGGTTTGTTCAATGAATGAACTGTCTTTGGTACTAAAGAACGCCCTTCGTATTTGAAATAGACTATAGGCCAAAAGACCTAAAAAGATGATTCCCCAAATGGCAAAGGCATAGCTGGCAGGTGTAAAAAGATTGTCATACTTGCGGCTAATATCCCCAATGGTCGTGTCGTTAAGACGTAACGCCTGCGATATATAGTTTACCGCAATAACAAGGATAACGGAGCATAAATTAAGGAGTGCGAGTTTCTTTTTCACGGGTTTGGAGTTTGTTCAAAAGTAAGGATGTGTGGGAGAATAGATCACGTGATTCTATAATGTTCTTTGGCTAACCTCTTTGAAGAGCAGGGTTTTACACTTTCACTACCTCATTCTCTGCAATCACAAAAACTTCATCTTCTTTTAAGGGTTCTAGAACGTAGGTGCCCGTAAATTGCCCAAATGCAGGCAGGATGAGCTGTTGGGGTTTTTTGAAGAAACAGGGTAATCTTAAGTGTTGTCGTCCAAAACCTTGCAGACGAATAGCTGGGTGGATATGCCCGCAAAAATTGAAAAATCCTTCCCGTTCTTCAGGATGGTGGGTGAGTAGAAAGGTGTCTAGCACCAATTCTTGGACCCATTGAATGCCCAATTCTTCAAATTTTAAAGGGGAGATGATATCGTGATTGCCAGCCACTAAGACAATTTCAGCTGGGGTGCGTGCTACCCAGTTTTCAAACAACTGCCATTCTTTGTTGATGGAGGAGTGGAACAAATCGCCCAAAAAACAGACTTGGAAGGGTTTAAAATGGGCGATGATCTCATCCAACAACATAAAATTTTTATGGATTGCTTTTTGGGGTACCGCAGCCCCAAATTTTCTAAAATGGACCACTTTTCCCAAATGCACATCACTAATCAAAAGCAGGGATTTTTCCGCCCAAAAAACACCCCCATGGGGGTGAAGGATAAATTGCTGATTACGGATGTGGATGGATTGGGTCAAAACTAAAGTTTAAGTTTTGAAAGGTTTTGTCTGCTGTCCCAAACTAGGTGTATGACCAGTTCGTTAGGTCTGACCTCGTAAAAAATTTTAGGATTCCCTTTAATCAAAACACGAATATTTTTAAGTTGGTTTTTCTGCCTAAAAGTGGAAACTT
>CALGQU010000040.1 GCA_937959125.1 uncultured Croceitalea sp. | reverse complement strand
TGGCAACAAATTCACCTTCTTCAATGGTTAAATTGATATCGGTCAACACGTGGGAAGCCTGTTCTCCTTCCCCATAAATCTTTCCTATATTTTTTAGCTCCAAATAGGCCATGATATCTTGTTTTAGGCGGTTGTTTTATTGAAGGACACCGCGTTTTGGATAAGCAACATGATGCGGTCCAAAAGAAAGCCGATAATGCCTATGACGAACATGGCGACAATAATCTTGGAATTGGAATCATTGGCCCCGTTCTGGAATTCTTCCCATACAAACAAGCCCAAACCAGGGCTCTGTGCCAACAGCTCAATGGCGATCAATACCATCCATGCTACGGAAAGCGTAATACGCAAGCCCGTAAAGATGAGCGGTAGGGAAGAGGGCAGTATTACCTTGAACACTTTTTGCAGCGCGCCCAACTTCAATACCTTAGCCACGTTGATATAATCCTTATCTACGGACGCCACTCCCATAGCGGTATTCACCAAAGTAGCCCACATGGCGCAAAGCCCAACACTGATAAATGAAATCACAAAAGAATTGTCAGAACTTGAACCGATCAATAAGGTTTTTACGATCATAAACACCAACAGGTACCATACCACCGGGGAAACCGGTTTAAAGATTTGGATAAACCAGTTAATGGCGTTTCTTAAGGTGTCGCTAAGCCCAACCACGATACCTATGGGAACCGCAATGAACAGTGCCAATAGGAAACCGGCGAATACGGTTTTAAGACTGGTCAAAACAGTGTCGATAAAAGAAGGCCGCCCCGTATACACAATGGGTGTCTTACCCTGAGCCACTCTTTTTGCATTGACGGCCGCTGTTTTAGCGGCGAAATCCGACTTGTCTTTTTTAATGACGTAATGATCATCTATCAGTGTTAGTACCGAGGACCAAACTTGACTTGGGGAGGGCAGCGTATTGGTCTGGCAATCCTTGCCATTGGAGTCAAAACAGCTTTGCAGGGCATCAGCCGCTACCTGTCCTTGATCTGCCAAGGTTTTTTCCACTCTAAAATCAATCTCTCGATCCCTAAGAATACCGGACCCAAAATGCCATATGCCTAGAAATGCCACTATGGAAACTATGGGGACCACTAGTTTTCGCGCCAGGCTTTTCCATTCAAACTTTGGCCGCTTTATTTTTGACAGGAGCGCATTGATGGCTCCCGTCAGTTTAAGCCCTGGGTTGGTTTTCGGTACTGTTACGCTTTGCTTCATGGCGTTGTGTATTTTTAGATTAAAGCGAGGGGTCCACGTCTTTGTTTCCTATGGTAAAGCTGTTGATGTAACCGATTGGGTCTTTGGCATCGTAAGTGCTTCCATCTATAAAATCTGAGGTGACAGGCTTATAACCGTCCGTATCAGGAATATCCGATGCTGGAATTTTTCCCTCTGTAACCAAGATGTCCGCAGCTTTTTTCCAGATATCGGGGCGATAGATATCCTTGATCGTTTCCCCGTACCAGCTGGACGGTTTTGCCTCCGGAATCTGGCCCCATCTACGCATCTGGGTCAAAAACCAAATACCATCGGAATAGAAGGGATAGGTAGCATGGTACTTGTAGAATACATTAAAGTCCGGCATGGAACGCTTGTCCCCTTTTTCAAACTCAAAAGTGCCCGTCATGGAATTTGCCAATACGGCTTCATCCGCACCTACATACTGTGACATGGACAAGATTTTTACCGCTTCTGCCCTGTTTTCAGGCTGATCTAACCACTTCCCCGCACGGATCAAGGCTTTGGTAACCGCGACTGCGGTATTCGGGTTTTCATCAACAAACTTCTTGGTCATCACAAAAACTTTTTCCGGGTTGTTTTTCCAAATGTCATAATTGGTGGTCACGGGAACCCCAATGCCTTTAAAGACCGCTTGTTGGTTCCATGGCTCTCCAACACAATACCCATAAATGGTCCCTGCTTCCAAAGTAGCTGGCATTTGTGGCGGTGGGGTAACGGACAACAATACCTCAGCATCTATCTGTCCTTGCACATTGTCAGCGGTATACATACCGGGATGGATTCCGGCAGCGGCCAACCAATAGCGTATTTCATAGTTATGTGTAGAAACGGGAAATACCATCCCCATTTTAAAGGGCTTTCCACTGTTTTTATACTCGGTAATTACAGGCTTTAAGGCATCTGCCTTAATGGGGTGAATTGTTTTTCCCGCCGCATCCTTTGGAACGTTGGGTTTCATTTTGGACCATACATCATTGGAAACGGTAATGCCATTTCCGTTAAGGTCCATAGAGAATGGGGTGACCAGTTCCGCTTGCCTTCCAAATCCGGCCCCGGCAGCAATGGGTTGTCCTGCCAACATGTGGGATCCGTCCAATTGTCCATCGATTACCCGATCCAATACGTTCTTCCAATTGGACTGCGCCTCAACGGAAACAAATAGGCCTTCATCTTCAAAAAAGCCTTTTTCCTTGGCAATGGCCAAAGGGGCCATATCCGTTAGTTTGATAAAGCCAAATGTCAACTGGGGTTTTTCAATCTCTAAGGAAGTACTTGGTGTGGTGTTTTCCGCCAACTCTTCTGATTTCTTTTCGGTCTTTCCTCCGCAGGATACCAATAACAGTCCTGCCAACAGGGTGCCGATTCCATTTTTTAATAGTGCTTTCATAATATGCGTTTTAAGCGTTGTTACTTATATTACGTAGCAAACATAAAACATTATTTAAGTATTAATACGTAGTTATAATAAAATATCGATTATACTACGTATTTTTATGGGGATGCACTATCTCAGATGGGATAACTGCTGATTTCAAAATTTTGGGAGACGGAAATTATGAAATTGAAAATCTGAAGAATGGTACTAGGTGGTTGATGTCACTTTGAACGCCCGCCTACCTTAGTGGTAAGAAGTTGGGAAATTATAAAATAGTCCGTTTCAATGAGGTCTCGACTGCGCTCGACCAGACAAATCATAGCGTTACTAAATATGAATTTCGAACTTACGTTACTTATATGGTAGAATGAAGTACCCGTTGTACCTCCTCTTCAAAGAAAGATGGATGCTCCGCAACCACATCCCCTATAACAATGATTCCTGGCTGGGTGACGTCTATGGTCTGTGTAATCCTAGCTGCGTTGTTCAAAATGCCCGTTAGGCAACGCTCCGTGTCCCTACTCGCATTCTGGATAAGGGCAAAGGGCGTTAATCCTGATCTGTGTTTACCCACTAAACCTACTATTTCCCTTACTTTTCGCACCCCCATTAGTATAATCAAAGTAGCCGAAGATTGGGCGGCGAGGGCAAGGTCTTTTGGGAAAGTTCCTGCTTTTGTCGTTGCGGTAACCACCCAAAAACTGGTGCTTATCCCTCTTTTGGTCACCGGTATTCCCTGTCCTTCAGGTGCTGCAATGGCACTGCTTATCCCTGGCACCACATCCGTGGGTATTCCAAAGGATTCTATATACTGCAACTCTTCTGAAGCCCTGCCAAAAACAAAAGGGTCTCCCCCTTTTAAACGTACGACATGGCCATATTGCAATGCGGCGGATACCATACAGGTATTGATTTCATCCTGCGTCATGGAGTGTTGACCGCTCCGTTTTCCTACGTATATCTTTCGGGCAGTGGCTTTTGCTTCCTGCAACAATTCCGGGGCTGCCAAGGCATCGTACAAAACGGCATCGGCCTGTTGTAAAGCCCTTAATCCCCTTACTGTTATAAGGTCCGTGCTTCCCGGTCCGGCACCTACTAAACTTACCTTTGGTTGTTTTCTTGATTGCCTCATTATACGTATTTGTAGTTTGTTTTTAAGGATTTCTCAACAAGAGTACGTAATTATTTTTATAAAATCAGAATTAAAATACGTAATAATACTTAATTTTGATTTTTGGTTTAAACAATTTTTCCATGAAAAGAGTTCTCGTAGTAGGAAATGGAATGGTGGGGTATAAATTTTGTGAAAAATTTGCAGCCCAAGAACAAGCTGCCCATTTTGAATTGGTGGTTTTTGGGGATGAACCCAGACCCGCCTATGACCGTGTGCACCTTAGCGAATATTTTGAAACCCAAGATGCCAAGGCCTTGGAACTGGCTTCCGCGGAATGGTATGCAGAAAATGGCATTCGCTTAATTTCCGACCAGCGGGTTACGGACATTGATTCCGCCCAAAAGCAAATACGTACCGCAAATGGTCATCTACATCCCTACGACTATCTGGTCTTGGCAACAGGCTCCGTGCCTTTTGTGCCACCCATTCCCGGGGTCGAAAAAAAAGGGGTCTTTGTGTATCGGACCATAGAGGATTTGGAAGGGATGATGGCCTATGCCAAGGAAATCAATGCCAAAAAACCAAACGGCAAAGCCGCCATTCTAGGCGGGGGGCTTTTAGGATTGGAAGCGGGCAAAGCGGTTTTGGATATGGGATTGGAGCCCCATGTAGTGGAGTTTGCACCCAAACTCATGCCCAGACAGTTGGATGCGCGCAGTAGTGCCGTTCTACAATTGAAATTGGAGTCCATGGGTATCCATATCCATTTAAGCAAAGCGACCAATAAAATTCTGGGTGAAGACCACATCACCGGAATGGAATTTGGGGAAGACGATATGTTGGAAGTGGATATGTTGATTATCTCCGCGGGCATTCGCCCCCGGGATGAACTTGGGAAAACCTGCAGTCTTGAAATGGGTACCCGGGGAGGCTTTTTGGTCAACAACAAAATGGAAACCTCAGTGCCCAACATCTATGCCATTGGCGAGGTGGCCCTATACAACAGTATGATCTATGGTCTGGTAGCCCCAGGATATGATATGGCAGAAGTTGCCGTGCAACAAATTTTAGGGGATGCGGCCATCGTAATGCCCGAAGAAATAGATATGTCTACCAAGTTAAAGCTCATTGGTGTTGATGTCGCCAGTTTTGGCACGCCTTACATGCCGGCGGATAAAGGGCTTTCCATCCTATTTGAAAACAAGACCAAGTTTACCTATAAACGAATCAACGTAAGCCATGATGGCAAAACCTTATTAGGGGGAATCCTTGTTGGTGATGCCGATGATTACAATATTTTACACCAGATGTACCTTAACGGGATGCCTCTCCCCGATAATGCCGAAGAGCTCATCGTGGGTGCCAGAGGTGAAGGAGGTAGTGCTTTTGGAAGTGCTATAGATCTCCCTGACAGTGCGCAGATCTGTTCCTGCGAAAGCATCTCCAAGGGAACTATTTGCAATTCCATTTTGGACGGTTCCTGCGATTCTTTTAAAGATGTGGTCAGCGCCACCAAAGCCGCTACCGGTTGCGGCGGATGCAAACCTATGGTGACCGATTTGGTTAATGAGACCCTAAAGTCCATGGGGAAAGAAGTGAAGGAAGTCATTTGCGAACATTTTGAATATTCCCGTCAAGAATTGTACGGCATTATCAAAGTAAAAGGCATTACTACCTATGACCAAGCTTTGGATATAGTTGGAAAAGGGGACGGTTGTGAACTTTGCAAGCCGGCCTTAGCCTCTATTTTTGCTACGATTTATAATGATACCGCCAATAAAGAGGCCGTTATCCAAGATTCCAACGATCGTTTTTTGGCCAACATCCAACGTAATGGAAGCTACTCCGTCGTTCCCCGGATTCCCGGTGGTGAAATTACCCCGGACCGACTCATCGTTTTGGGAGAAGTGGCCAAAAAGTACAACCTCTATACCAAAATAACCGGAGGACAGCGCATTGATCTTTTTGGGGCAGAATTGAATGATTTACCCGCAATTTGGGAGGAATTGATCGCCGTTGGTTTTGAAAGCGGCCATGCTTATGGAAAATCCTTGCGAACCGTAAAAAGCTGCGTGGGGTCTACATGGTGTCGCTATGGAATGGATGAAAGTGTGAGTTTTGCCATTGCGCTGGAAGAACGCTATAAAGGGCTTCGGTCTCCACATAAACTAAAGGGTGGTGTTTCTGGTTGTATTAGGGAATGTGCGGAAGCACGCGGCAAGGATTTTGGTGTCATCGC
>CALGQU010000039.1 GCA_937959125.1 uncultured Croceitalea sp. | reverse complement strand
AACGTGGGTACCAAAATTGGCATAATGAAAGAAGGAAAGCTGATATATACCGGGGCTACCAAAGAAATTAATGCAAACGAATTACAAGATTTATACTTAAAGACAATATAAAATGAAAAATAGTACAACACTACTCAAACTACTCATAATGCTTTTCAGTTGTGGTCTTATGGCTCAAGAAAGTGTTACGGGAACTGTTGTTGACAATATAAACTTCCCTATTATTGGAGCAACGATAACCCTAAATGGGGCAGCAGGCACATTTGGTAAGCTGACCGACAATAAAGGACAATTTGAACTGGAGGTGCCTCTTGGGAAATATGCCTTGGAAATACGCTATTTAGGATTTCAACCTTACAAAAAGGAACTGGAAATCAATGAAACTTCTTCGTTGGATATTGGAACCATTGTCCTAAATGAAGGAACGGAACAATTACAGAGCGTTGAAGTTATTGGCCGTGCCAGAACCGATTACAATAGTGATTACTCCTTTTCATCCTCCAAAGTGGCCATAAAAAATAGGGAACTACCGCAAGCGGTCTCCACTATTACCAAAGAGTTGATCAATGATCAGCAGGCATTTCAAATTGCCGATGCGGTACGAACGGCCAGTAGCGTAAGCCATACCGGTTTTTACAACCATTTCAATATCCGGGGGTTACTACAGGCAGAAGAAGGTCAATTAATCAATGGTCTTCGAACAAGGCAATTCTATTTTTTACAGCCCATAACATCCCATATTGAACGGGTAGAGGTCATTAAAGGCCCTTCTTCCGTGACTTTTTCAAGCGTTGACCCGGGAGGGTCGGTCAATTTAGTGACCAAAAAGCCTTTAAAAGAACGTAGAAATGAAATAAGTGCCACAGCAGGAAGTTTTGGTACGTTGCGCACCACAGTAGATTTTACAGGTCCTTTAAATGATTCTGAAACGCTCTTATATCGTTTTAACGCTGCGGTTCAAGAGGCCCGTTCTTTTAGGGATTTGGTGCAGAACAATCAATTCCTTTTAGCACCGTCGGTAACCTTCATTCCCAATGAAACCACTGCCCTGAATGTGGAGATGATCTATAGTAGTGGTGTTGGGAATTTAGATCGTGGACAACCTCTTTTTGGGGCAATCAATGGGGAATTTGATTTGAACAGCACCCCCATTTCCTTAAATGTTGGTGCGGCAAATGATTTTTATTCCTCTACGGAATTTATGGTCATCAGCAATTTCTCTAAAAAAATAAGTGAGAACATTGGTTTCAATGCTTCATATATGAAGCAAACCTGGGAAGAAGATCTTGCGGAACACCGGGTAGCAGGTGCTGCAGCCGTGGATATAGCGGGCAACCCCATACCTACACTGGCAGAATTACGTTATGGCGAACGCCAACAGTTTTGGATTACGGACAATTATAATGCCTTTTTTACTTTTGACTTTGATACTAGCGAAGTAACCAACAAACTATTGGTAGGGTATGACGGTGCTCGATGGGAAAGAACCGTGGGAGGTGCTTCCAATGGGGCACGCCGTTATCGACGACTTGATGGCAGTGCCACTAGCTTTAACCCGGATGAGGCCGACCAGTTTGAAACTATAGAAATTGACGGAGTCGTGGCTCCCAGACCTAATGTGGATCATTTTAATCTTGCCGATCCAAACAATACCGCTCGTGAAACATCCGGATACATTATTTCAGAATTTGCCATACCGGCCAACTTAACGACGTCTAACGGTATTTATCTTCAAAACCAATTTAAGCACGGTAGGTTTTCTGCCTTGTTGAACTTGCGTTATGACTGGTATCGGGACATTTTTGATTACAGATCCAATGATGAGCAATCTTTTAATAATGAGGCTTTTATCCCACGGATTGGGCTTACCTATGAAATTTCTGATGCCATAAGTGCGTATGGCTCGTATATCCAAGGGTTTCAACCACAATCAAATACGGTAACCCTCTCCCCCTTTACGGGAGACTTCTTTTTTGCAGCTTCGCCTGCAAGTTTTGATCCTTTGGAAAGCAATAATATTGAGTTTGGGGCCAAAGCAGAGTTTTTGGGCGGGAAGTTGATCATGAACACGGCCATCTACCAAATAACCCAACGAAACCTACTTATCCAAGATCACATTGATGAATCCATCTTAACGGAAAGAGGGGAACAGCGTAGTCGCGGTTTTGAGTGGGATATGAGTGGTTATGTTATACCCAACCTACAGTTAAGCGCATCTTATGCATATATCGATGCCGAAATTGTGGAAGATGATGACCCAACCCTGATCGGGGAACGCATTGGTGGGGCCCCGCGACACAGTGCAAATTTCTGGGGCCGTTATGATTTCAATTACGGTGCCTTAAGGAATTTTGGTGCAGGACTAGGTATGGCCTATAGGGATGAGCGCTTTTCTTGGTTTAGTGATAGGTTGTTATTACCGGCCTATACCGTTTTTGATGCCGCTATATATTACCGCCCGTCGCAAAGTGATATTCAGATAGCCTTAAAAGTGAACAACCTTTTTAACGATGTGTATTGGACCGGGGCTCTTTTTAGTTCCAGGTTGTTCCCCGGTGCGCCCAGAAACGTGCTTTTGACCACAACCTATAAATTTTAAAAAATGAGATTTTCGAACGTAAGGTTATTTGCTTCGCATGTATGGAAGGATGCGACCACGCCAAAAACCTTCTACCTTATTTACGTTCTTTTTTTACTGCTAACGGTCTACGCGGCCGTTAGCGGTATTAAAAACCATAGGTCCCAAAACAATATTCGCAAATCCCATCAGACAATGGCACGCCAGAGTTGGGAGGCCAACCCAGATAAGCACCCCCATAGAATGGCTCATTTTGGGACTTTTGCCTTTCGCACCAGTGCACCTCTGGGCATGTTTGATTATGGCCTGGAAGGTTTTATGGGCAGTACCGTTTTTCTTGAAGCGCACCGGCAAAACAGTGTAAACTTTTCCGATGCTTCCTTCTCCACCGGAACCTTACGTTTTGGGGAATTAAGTATGGCGCTATTAGTACAATTGGTACTCCCCTTAATTCTAATTTTTATAGGCTTTGCCTGCATCGCCAACGATCGGCAGAACGGAACATTAAAAATACTCCTCTCCCAAGGCGCACGCTGGTCCGAGATGTTGTTTGGCAAAACCATGGGACTTTTCATTATTGGCCTATTATTTCTATTGCCTATGGTATTGGTGACCGCCATTGCCCTGACCATCTATGGTTCTGAGATGGCAAGTGATTCCGTTTGGTTGCGTTTTACCAGCGTCATACTGGGGTACATGTTCTTCCTATGTATCGTATCGTCCATTATTGTGCTGGTCTCTTCCTACGGTAGCACTCCAAAAAATGCGCTGTTACGGTTATTGGGTATTTGGCTTTTGATGGTCATCGTATTACCAAAATCGGCACAGGCTATGGGCAGTTATTGGTATCCTACACCTACCAAATTAGCCTTTGAATCCGCCATTGAAAAAGAAGAAATACAAAAAGGCGATAGTCATAATCCTGATGACCCCTACTATAATGATCTTAGGGATTCCGTATTGGCCGTGCACAAGGTAACCAGAGTCACCGAGCTTCCGTTCAACTATTCAGGCTTTGTGATGCGCGAAGGTGAGAAAATCACATCCACCTTATATAAAAAACACCATGCGGAGCTATTAAGGACCTATCAAAACCAAAATACTATGAGCCATTCCGTTGGGCTATTGAACCCATGTATGGCCATCAAACAACTTTCCATGATCTTTTCCGGAACCGATTTCTCAAGTTATATTGATTTTCAACAGCAAGCAGATACCTATCGTTATAGCTTATCCCAAGCGATGAATGAGCTACAGATGAAATACATCAACCCAAAAAAAACAAGTGGTTCCGAGGGAAAAACACATGTTGTAGGTCATGAACATTGGGAGGAATTCCCAGATTTTGAGCACCGGCCCATACCCTTTGAAGAATCTGCAAGGGAAGCCTCTTTGGCCATGGTATCCATCCTATTTTGGGTGATGCTTTCCTTAGGGTTATTGTCCTTAACCGCTAAAAAAGCCCGTGCCTTATGAAGTATAAATTATTCTTATATCAATGTCTGCGCTCCAGGGAGGTCCGCCTTAGCTTGATGCTCATTTTCCTTTTAGGCATTACCGGAATTTTTATTGGAAAACAACATCTAAACCTCCGGCAAGATGCCATTAGCGAGGTAAAATCCTATCAAAAAGAACATTTTGAAAGGCATGTGCGTTTGCATAATGATGATTTGG
>CALGQU010000038.1 GCA_937959125.1 uncultured Croceitalea sp. | reverse complement strand
AAGTAGGATATGTTTTAAATAGCGCATCTAATGTTGTAACTTTCTTTGGTTAAATATAAACAATTGAAGCATGTCCAATCTTGGTTTGATCATTGAAGAGCGTAGTAGGGATATCGGCGATTTTTTAGTAGGAAGGTTGTTGCCTTTTCGCAA
This sequence comes from uncultured Croceitalea sp., assembly GCA_937959125.1. Taxonomy (GTDB): domain Bacteria; phylum Bacteroidota; class Bacteroidia; order Flavobacteriales; family Flavobacteriaceae; genus Croceitalea. The sequence continues at coordinate 10,956 of CALGQU010000038.1, read as the reverse complement.
GAAACGGATGATAGGCCCTTTTACCTTTATAGACCATATGGGCCCAACGACCTTGGGCAATGGAAAATATATGGATGTGGACCAGCATCCGCATATAGGCCTGGCTACGCTTACCTTTATGTTGGAAGGTGAGTTAATGCATGAAGACAGTTTGGGCACCCAACAACTCATACAACCAGGTTCCGTAAATTGGATGACCGCCGGCAAAGGGGTATCCCATACGGAGCGTACGCCGCAGCATCTACGCGGTGCGAAAGAATTTACGTGCCACGGCTATCAAATATGGGTAGCCTTACCCAAGGCGTTGGAGGATATGGAACCCAGTTTCCACCATATACCCGCCAAGGAGCTACCTACATGGCAAGACGGCTCCGCCAGTTTCACCTTGGCGGCAGGGGAGGGCTTTGGCTTAAAATCGCCGGTTCCAACCTATTCCCCTTTGTTCATGGTATCCATAACCAATAGTGAAAGCTATGCACTGGATGTTAGGGGCCAATTAAAGGGTGAGATTGGAATTTGTATCGTTGAGGGGAGTATCGAAGCCTGTGGTGAACAGGTGGGCAAAGGAAATATCGTGGTTTCCAAAGTGGCGGATACCTGTGCCATACAACTATTGCCAAATACCCATATAATCCTGTTTGGGGGAACACCATTTCTCGAAGAGCGTTATATTTACTGGAATTTTGTTTCTTCTTCTAAAACAAAAATAGAAATGGCAAAAAATGCCTGGCAAGAAAGAACATTTCCCATGATGCAGGATGACAATACGTATGTTTCTTTACCAAAGTAGAAAATACCATTTGGTGTCAAGGTGCGCTAGGTATCCCTACCACAGACGATTGATACTTTTACTAGCCTTTATCGTATGGGTTATTACAAACTCCTGCACCACTAAAAAGCCAAAAAAAGAAGAGGTATTGTACAACACCTATTGCGCAAGTTGCCATATTGCCCCTAAAATTGAGGAGCTTCCAAAAGATATTTGGAAAAATGCCATCCTACCCGATATGCTTGACAGGATGGACGTTGAAGAAATGTATACAAACCCTGCAGAACCCAAAATGGGTTTTAGGCCCCAAATTAAATTGCAGGATTGGATCATGCTCCAAAACTATATCCTTGCCCTGGCACCAGTGAAATTGGAGGAAAATGCCTTGATGCCCACTGCTCCCTTAAAACTATTCCAACCCAAACCCCTGTCATTGGACAATCAAAATGGGGCGTTGATTACCTTCTTGGAATACAAAGGACCAAAACTTTTTGTTGGCGACATTTCAGGAGCTTTAAAGTCTTACGATTTCACAACCGGATTGATGGAACATCACTATCAAGGGATGACGCCCGTTACCTGGTACAATGCCAAAGATTCATTGGAAATGTTTACTGAGATAGGAATTTTAGATCCCTCAGAATCCGTACAAGGGAAACTAACGGTCAAATCTGGAGCGGATACCTTAGGCCAAAGCCTTAAATTACATAGACCTGTACACACGCTGGCAGAGGATTTGGACAGTGATGGGGACTTGGAGTTGGTTGTAAGTGAATTTGGAAATGAAACCGGTAGCCTGTCTCTGTTTTTTCAAGGCGATAGTGGGGCATACACCAAAAAAGTACTGCTCAACCAACCCGGCTGTATCCGCACCCTGGCAAAAGATATGAACGAGGATGGTAAAACGGATCTGATTACCATAACTTCACAAGGAAATGAGGGTGTTACGATATTTTATCAAGAAGACGACTTAAAATTCAGGGCAGATAAGGTGTTGGAATTTAGCCCTATTTACGGCAGCAGTTGGTTGGAATTGATCGATTACAATGGGGATGGTTTTGATGACCTCATTACGGTAAATGGGGATAATGCGGATAAATCATATGTAAACAAGCCATATCATGGCATGCGTATCCATTTGAATGATGGCAACAATAAATTCAAGGAGGCCTATTTTTATCCCTTACAAGGTGCAACGCGTGTGCTTGCCAAAGATTTTGATAAAGATGGGGACATTGATTTTGGGCTGATAAGCACATTTCCAGATTATGATAAGGCCCCAGAACTGTCTTTTGTATACCTGGAAAATAAAAATAGTGCCCATTTTGATTTTGAGGCCCAAATATTGGAGACCCCAAATGAAGGTCGTTGGTTTTTTATGGATGCCGGGGATATCGATGGGGATGGGGATCAAGATATTGTGTTGAGTTCTTTTACCTATGTCTTTACTCCCGTACCTGAACATTTAGCCAAATATTGGAATGAGAATAATACCGACGTTTTAATTTTAGAAAACGGCACCTATTGAAAAGGACCTTTATGTAAGGGTCTCAGAAACGGTAAAGAGAGCAATGTAGGATAAAGACCTTCCTATGATGTAAAATGATGATGGCTAGGTGCCCATAACAGGTTTATAGCTTTTCCCATGTTTTATCTGGACCCAGGGCAAAGGTGCCCAAATGTTCAAAAGTACATTCCTGCGGGGCGATCAAAGACAGAAAAGCACTTTCGTCTTTACTACGATACAAATGATAGGTTTTTCCGACAATGGGTTCAAAACTGAATTTAGCGTTATAGATAAGGTTGTTGTACTCAAACTCCTCCATCATCTGTTGATATTCCTTTTGCATGGCTTCGTGCCGCGCCTTAAACTGATTGTTGGCACTAATGATGTTGGTGTTTTTCCAGCTGGTAACGTCTGGCGGAACAATTTTTGGCGCAGCTAGCCCGGTGGCAAAGGGCATTAATTTAGCATTGTAGGTTTGCGAAGCCTCATCAAACACTACATAATCCGGTTTTTTTTCTTTTTCCATCGCCTTGCAAAATTACTCAAAATGAACAAGATATGTGGTGCAACCAGCTACTGGTTTTTTTTGGGAATTGCGTATCTTTTGCCCAATAAATGGGGCCCTTTTGAAAAAAATCTTTCTATTTTATTCCTTTTTGATGGTTTTGGGATGCCAACAACACCAACAGCATGGGAGTTTAGATCTACCGTACCAATGGAGGATCAAGGAAGTTACCGCAACGGCCTATAACTCTTTGCCCAATCAAACTTCAGCTACGCATCCCAATATTGCGGCATGGGGAGACACCTTAAAACCGGGGGACAGGTGCATTGCCGTTTCCCGCGATTTGTTGGAAGAAGGGCTAACCCATAATACTAGGGTAAAACTGGATGGTTTTGAAGGGGTTTATGTGATAAAGGATAAGATGAACAGACGTTGGAAGAACCGTATAGATATCTATATGGGCCTAAATCTTAAAAAAGCAAAAGCATGGGGCAAAAGAAAATTGAAAATACGATACATTGTTCCTAAAGACAGTCTATAAAGGCCATGAAGAAGAACCTTATTATCCTTGTTGGTATTGCTGTAACAGCCTGTAGTGGCATAAAACCTATAGTGGACCACCCCATTGTATTTGATGAGGAACGCAAGGCATTGACCGTGGACTATCTGAATACCCGATATGCCCTACAAACAGACGAACCGACCATTGCCCCAAAAATGATTGTGCTGCATTGGACGGTTATCCCAACCTTGGAAGCATCTTTTAAGGCCTTTGAACAGCCCACCTTACCTAATTGGCGTCCAGAAATAAAGAATGTTAGCGGACTTAACGTTTCTTCCCATTTTATAGTGGACCGTGACGGTACCATCTACCAATTACTGCCAGAAACCATAATGGCACGCCATGTCATTGGTCTCAACCACTGTGCCATAGGTGTTGAGAACGTTGGTGGTACGGACGCCTTACCCTTGACAAGGGCACAGTTAAAGTCCAATATTTGGTTGGTGAACCATTTGGCTTCAAAATACCCTATTGAATACCTTATTGGGCATTATGAGTATACGAAATTTGAAGAAAATGCGTTGTGGTTAGAGGTAGATGAAGGTTACAGAACGGAAAAAACCGATCCTGGGGAAGATTTTATGAAAAAGGTCCGCAAAGCCACCAAAAAATTCGATTTTAAGCCTGTACCAGAATAGACAGTTTATGAGAAGTAGAATAATTACCCTCTTTGTTTTTGGATTCCTTTTAAATATCAGTTTTGGACAATCCTTTACGGAAGAATTGTATGATAGTTACAGTAAGTACAAGGAACGTAGCTTGGAACAGCGGCGTATCAAGCATTTACAATTAGAGCCTTTGATAGAAGGCTATATAGCCAACCCAAAATTTGAGGTCAATAAGGTGGGAGAGTCCATTGAAGGGAGGGATTTGAACCTGATAAGTATTGGTAATGGGCCAACGAATATCTTCCTATGGTCACAGATGCATGGGGACGAACCTACGGCTACACAGGCGATATTTGATATCCTTAATTTTTTGGATTCCAATGATTTTAAGGCAGAAAAGCAACAGATACTTTCCAAATTAAAGCTTCACTTTTTACCGATGCTGAATCCGGATGGAGCAGAACGCTTTCAACGTAGGAATGCTTTAGGGGTAGATATCAATCGGGATGCACTTCGATTACAATCCCCGGAAGGAAGAACGCTAAAACGCGTGCGCGACAGTTTGGATGCCGCTTTTGGTTTTAACCTTCATGATCAAAGCAAATACTATAATGCGGAGCTGACTTCCAAGCCAGCTACCATTTCCTATTTGGCTACTGCCTATAATTACGAAAAGGATATCAATGAGGTACGCGCCAATGCCATGAAGGTCATTGTTTTTATGAACAACATCATCCAAAAATATGCCCCGGGGCAGGTGGGTAGGTATAATGATGATTTTGAACCCCGTGCCTTTGGCGATAATATTGCCAAATGGGGAACAAGCCTTATTTTGATAGAATCGGGTGGATATCAGAATGATACGGAAAAACAGGAAATACGAAAACTGAACCACGTTTCCATTCTTTCTGCCCTGTTTACCATAGCAAGGAAAAGCTATGAGGATATTCCCATAGAGGCCTATGAACTTATCCCAAGAAATGACCGAAAACTATTTGACCTAAAGATTACCAATGCTACCTACAACCTATTGGGAAAATCGTATACTTTAGATCTTGGTATCCATAGAAATGAGGTGGATGATGAACGGCATGATAATTTTCACTACAAAAGTGTCATAACGGACCAAGGTGACCTTTCTACCTATTATGGCTATGAAACTTTTAATGCATCGGGCTATGAAATTGTTCCTCCAAAAATTGCTAGTACTACGGCAGAACCCCAGAGCAATGTGTTTTACGTGCTGAACAGTGAGGTCTTTTTACGCCTAGGGCAAGCGTATTTAAGAATGAGGGACATCCCCAATACCCTAAAATATTCCAGTTCACCAATGCATGTGGTGCCACAAAACTTTAAACTACCGAAGTTTAGACTGCAACCGGGAATGAACCCTACGTTCTTCCTGCGTAAAAATGGAAAGTTGACCCATGCGGTCATCAATGGGTTTTTGTTGGACCTGAGTAAACCTATACAGGAAGAAAAGTTTGCTAATGCCTTAATAGTGCGTTAGTAACCGAATAGGATATTTTTACCATAACCCGTCCGTAACAAGACGATAAGCATGGTAAGCAGTACACATACAATGGTAGCGAACAGCGATAACAATATGCTACGTAACCAAAAGGGGAAAACGGCAATTGGGCCATTCTTCAAAACATCATTTATCACTTCCATAAGCTTCTTTTGCGTTAGACCTTGTTGGTATAAAACAACTAAAAACCTAGAACCCCTACCATAATTAATAAAACTTGGGTGATTTTAGAGGGAAAACTTGTCATTGGATGGGGTCTTTCATAAGATTGCCCTAGGTCTGGCAATAAAAAAGGGAAGCGCTAAACTTCCCTTTTTCATCATATAGTTGGGGGCAAACACTACCCTTTTAGATGTCTGAATCCAAAAGCGCAAAAAATTTGTCCAAGTTAGGTATGATAACGATTCGTGTCCTACGGTTTTTGGCCATGGCTTCCTTATCCGTATTATCCACCAACGGCTGGTACCTGCTTCTTCCGGCGGCAATCAATTGGGACGGATCAACGCTGTAATCCTTTTGGAGCTTACGGACTACGGAAGTAGCCCTTTTTACACTTAGGTCCCAATTATCCTGAAAAAGTGCGGTATTGATGGTCCTAGAATCGGTATGGCCTTCAACCATTACTTCCATACTGGGTTCGGATTTGATGACTTCCGCCAATTTGGACAATAGGGCATCCGCTTTATTACTTACTTGGTAGCCCGCGGTATTGAACAATAATTTATCGGAAATATTGATCATCACCACGGTTTTATCCACGGTAATATCAATATCCTCGTCAGCATTGTTATCGGTAATGGCATTTTTAAGGTTATAGGAGATGGCCAAGTTAACGGAATCTTCCATGGTTTGTGCCTGTGCCAATTGGGCTGGGTCCACTTTAGAAAGTGTGGCTTCCATGTTGGATTTGGTATTTTGGCTCATAATAGTGCTTCCTTCCAAGGAAAATTGACTGGCGTTCACCTCTTTTAAGGAATTGATCTTGTCATTGTATTCCGCAACCCGGGCCTCAATTTTGGATACTTTGGATTCCAATTCCTCTTTTTCCACTTGGGTTTTGGTCAGCTGACTCTGTGTTTGGGCCAAATTGTCTTCCAAAGCCACATATTTCTTCTTGGAAACACAAGACGCCAATAGGGCCATCGACGTAAAACTTACTACAAATACTTTCTTCATGTTGTGATTTTAGTGTTCATAAAAAATTACTCACACTATCTACGGGCAGAAGAAGCATCTGGATGCTACTTTAACATTCTATTGGCAACCCCCGGTAAATCCTGTAGCATCAAACCGGGTTTGTACGGCACCTTGTAAGGATCCATCCGTAAGTTGGATGACCAGGTTGTTTTCCCCGCTACCATCCCGTTTGGGGGTACAGTATTCAAAAAGATAAAAACTATTGGCCCTTTCGGATACCCGTGCTGAAATTTGGTTGAAGGTGTTTTCCAATTCTTGGGCATTGGCGGCCACGGCGCTTGCGGTTTTTCCTATTTCCGAAAGGATTTGGGAATCGATTTCCGCTCCCAGACCAATGGTGAAAAAGGAAATATTGCTGTCCGCATTTTGAACGGCATCCAAGGCACTTTGCTCCGTAAAACGGGAAGCTTGGTCTGTACCATCGGTAAAAAGTACAACGGATGCGGCGACAATGCCACTTTGATTTTCATTTGCCGAAATCAATCCCTCAGCAATGGCCGTAGATTTTAATACAGCGCCATAGAGATCGGTAGAAGGATCGTTACTGATATTTTCATCAATACCCGCTATGGCCGCAGTCAGTTCCGCTATGGAAGACGTTAGCGGATTTAATAGATGCAGTTCGTCCTCCCCATCAAACCAATAAATAGCCATTTGAGAGGCATCGGTTTCCGTAGTGGGCATCACATTGTTTACAAAACTTGTAGAAGCGGTTTTTAAGGCGTCCAAACTTCCTTGGAGCACCGAGGCACTTAAATCCAAGACCAAAATGGTGTTATTGCTGAATACTTGGGAATTTGGGGAGATACGCGCCAGAGATTCCGATGCAGAGATGGTATTGAAACAGTCGTCGTTACGGCCCTGTTCAAAAATGGTAAACTGATTGGCCGTTAAACCTGCAATGGGGTTATCCATGGCATCGGTTACCCTAAAAAGTATGGACACCTTACTTGGTGCCGACGTAAATTGTTCCTGTATGGAAAGCAAAAGGTCGTTATCGCCAAAATTTAAGCAATCGTCCGCTTCTTGGCCTTCACCCAATTCCCCTTGGTTAAGGTCAAAGCTAACATCATCGTCCGCATTTCCGCAAGAAAAAAGGGTTATCGTTACAATACAAAGGAAAAGCTGTACTAAGGAAGATTTCATTTTCGTCATATTTTGGGTTCCTCATGCATAACGCTTCTTTCCAGATTTAAGTATGGGACAGTTTTAAGAATAGGTCTAAAGAAAAGTTAAAGCGTTTTCAAGACCTGTTAAAAAAATCATAGCCTCTTGAAATTTCGTAACTTCATGGATAGAAATCCGTAATACAAAAAAAGATGCCAACTTATCAGCTTAAAATTAACGGGAAAACAACAACGATAGACGTTGCGGAGGATACTCCGGTACTATGGGTCTTACGGGACCATTTGAACATGGTGGGGACTAAATTTGGATGTGGAATTGGGCAATGTGGTGCCTGTACCATCCATGTGGACGGTATTGCCATGCGCAGTTGTTCCCTTACCTTGGGACAACTAGAAGGAAAGGCCATCACTACCATTGAAGGGCTTTCAGAAGATGGGACACATCCTGTACAAGAGGCTTGGAAAGAGGTAGATGTACCCCAATGCGGGTATTGCCAGGCGGGTCAGATTATGACCGCATCGGCGTTTTTGGAACAAAACCCAAACCCCACTTCAGAAGAGATCAAGAACGCTATGCACGGTAATATTTGTCGCTGTGCATCGTACAACAGAATATACAGGGCAGTGGAGAAGGCTGCAAGCAATATGTCCTAGCGGAAAACCTAAAGTCTAAAGACCTAAAAAAAACAACAATGTCAAACTCAACGATACAATTTAGCAGAAGGGCCTTTATGCGTACCTCTTCCTTGGCGGGTGGTGGTATGCTCATAGGGTTCAATTTTTTCCAGGCGTGCAAACCCAAAGCGGCCCCACCGGTAGACTTGGCCCAACTTAATTATAACGATTTCAATGCCTTTATTAAAATTGCGGATAATGGAGCGGTGACCATTTTTTCGCCCAACCCAGAAATTGGACAAGGCGTAAAAACATCCATGCCCATGATCATTGCAGAGGAATTGGAGGTGGCATGGAAAAACGTGCATGTGGAACAGGGCGCACTGGATACTAAAAATTATACCCGTCAAGTAGCCGGTGGCAGCCAGTCCATAAGACATGGATGGGACGCATTACGACAAACAGGGGCCACGGCAAAACAGATGTTGGTCAATGCGGCGGCGGTAAAATGGGGTGTAGACCCTAGCGAATGTTCCGTAAAAGAAGGCGTCATTACCAATGCGGCAGGGGAAACCCTTGGGTACGGCGATGTGGTCAAGGATGCTGCGCAAATGGAGGTTCCGGAGGATGTTGTGCTTAAAGAACCAAAATCGTATACGATTATTGGACAGGATGTCCGTAACGTGGATATCGATAAAATCACGACAGGAAAACCACTCTTTGGCTTGGATTACAAAGAAGAGGGAATGCTTTATGCCAGTGTGGCAAGACCACCTGCTTTTGGACAAAGACTGGTTTCTTTTGATGCTACCGAAGCCAAGGCCATGCCGGGTGTTGTTGACGTGATTACGATCGGAGATCGTGCTAGGGCCCATTTGAACGGTGAAAATAGAAATTGGTCCGCCATACTTTCAGATAGTGATAAGGTGGTGGTTGTAGCTACTTCTACCTGGCAAGCTATGAAGGCCAAGAACGCATTAAAATTGGTTTGGGAGGGAGAAGGACTCGAAAGTACGGAAGAACATGATAAGATCCTTCTTGGCTTATTGGATGGAAATGATTTTAACACGCTACGTTCCGATGGAAATGTGGACAAAGCCTTTGCCAATGCGGACACAATTTTGGAACGTACGTATGAATCCCCGTTCCTGCCGCATAACTGTATGGAACCCATGAATTTCTTTGCCAATGTCACCGATGAAAAGATTCATTTGGTAGGACCGGTGCAAACCCCTGCATCTGCTGCAAATACAGTTGCAGACATGCTTGGACGCGATGTTGAGGATATTCATTTAGAGATGACACGCATGGGCGGTGGTTTTGGAAGGCGCTTGTACGGTGATTTTGTTTTTGAAGCGGCAGAAATTTCAAATGCAATAAAAAAGCCGGTAAAAATGGTTTCTTCCCGTGAGGATGATATGGGAACCGGGGTCTATCGGCCGGCTATAAAATACAGGATCAAAGCGGCCATTAAGGATGGTAAACTTACCGCTTACCACTTAAAAGAAGCAGCTATCAATAGCAATATGTACGGATTGATCCCAAACTTTTTCCCGGCAGGAGCTATAGAAAACTATCAAGTGGATGCGGCCAATTATAAAAGTAACGTTACTACCGGGGCGTGGCGTGCGCCATATACCAATTTTTTGGCTTTTGCGGAGCAAAGTTTTTTTGATGAGCTTGCCGAGGCAATGGATGTAGATAGGGTGCAGCTGCGCCTAGACCTTTTAAAGAAAGTAGATGCTACTGCCGATGAGGCTATCCAATATGATCCCGACCGTATGATCAAAGTAATCAATACGGCGGTAGAGAAATCGGGTTGGGGCGCACAACCTAAGGGCGTATACCAAGGTTTCGTCAACTACTATTGCCATAACACCCATGTGGCGGAAGTTGCCAATGTGGAAATTGAAAATGGCAAACCTGTAGTCAAAAAAGTAGTTTGTGTGGTGGATTGTGGTATTGTGGTAAACCCATTAGGCGCACTTAATCAAATAGAAGGTGGGGTAGTAGACGGGGTAGGCCATGCCATGTATGGTAATTTTGAGTTTGATGCAGGAGCGCCAAAAGCGAGAAATTTTGACAGATACCGTTTGGTACGCATGAAAGAAGCGCCTATGGTAGAAGTGCACCTTATCCAGAATGAACTTTCACCGACCGGATTGGGGGAACCTACCTTACCACCAGCAGGTGGTGCCGTGGCAAATGCGCTTAAGGCGGCCACAGGAAAACGTATTTACCAACAACCATTTTTAAAGAATCCTGAACTTCTGAAAGTTCCGGAAGAACCGATAATCGGATAAAAGATATGACAGTATTATTGTTTGGGGTTACCAAGGATATCGTTGGTAGCCCTTCACTTTCCATACCCACGGCCAACGCTACGGGAAAACAATTTCCAAAGACGGTAAAGGAGCTCCGTCAGTTTTTAGGGACTACCTATCCCAAATTGAACGAGCTTTCCTCTTTGGCCGTTGCGGTGAACAACAATTACGCCCAGGATGAGGCAGAAATCAATTCTTATGACGAAATTGC
>CALGQU010000037.1 GCA_937959125.1 uncultured Croceitalea sp. | reverse complement strand
GGTATCATTTAGGGAATATCCAATTACCGTTAGAATGGCCGCAATGAACGCTTGGTCAATTTCCATGCTGAACGGCATAATGGCACTCGTTAAGGAAAAGATACCCAGAACGATCAACACATCATGGAAAACAGCGGTTACTGCCCCAAGGGAGAACTGCCATCTTCTAAAACGCAATAGAATGTATAGGAATACCACGGCCAAGGAGCCAATAATGGCCAAGAACGCATTCTTTTTGATATCATCTGCAATGGTCGGTCCTACCTTAACGGACTGCATGATCCCTATAGCTTTTTCTGATGCTCCAACGGTAAAGTCGTTGAAGCTGGTACCATCCGGCAAATATTTTTGTAATGAGGTATAAAGCTTATTTTGAATCTCCGCATCGACTTCAATACCTTCAACATCCACTTTGTACGGAGTAGTTATCTTGATTTGATTGGCATCACCAAATGTTTTCACATTGGTTCCGCTACCAAATACGGTATTCAATTCCGATGCTATTTCAGAAGGGTTCACCGCTTTTTCAAAACGTACTTGATACGAGCGTCCACCAACAAAATCGACTCCCTGTTGCAATCCCTTGGTTACCAAGGAGAATACACCTACCGCCACCAAAATAAAAGAAACGATATAGGCAATTTTACGTTTGCCCAAAAAGTTGATATTAATATTCTTGAACAACTTCTTGGTAGCTGCTGTGGAGAATTGTAAATCCCTGCCTTTTTTAGAAATGTACCAATCCACCAACAATCTAGTGATGAATATTGCGGTAAATAGAGAAGTAACAATACCTATCAATAAGGTAGTAGCGAATCCTTTAATGGGTCCGGAACCAAAAATAAATAGGATGATGGCCGTTAGCCCCGTAGTAATGTTGGCATCCAAAATAGAGGATAATGCATTGCTAAATCCGTCTGCAATGGCCTGCGCCTTGCCTTTACCCCTATCCAATTCTTCTTTGATCCGTTCAAAAATAAGTACGTTGGCATCAACTGACATACCAATGGTCAAAACGATACCTGCAATACCGGGCAACGTCAGAACAGCACCTAAGCTGGTCAATACCCCAAAAATCAAAAGGATGTTAAAGACCAAAGCAATATCAGCAAAAATACCGGCCTTACCATAATAGAATATCATCCAAAGCAGCACAAACACCATGGCTATGATAAAGGACATAAAACCACTATCAATAGCCTCTTGACCCAAAGAAGGACCAACTACTTCTGATTGAATAATTTCCGCGGATGCCGGTAACTTACCAGCTCGTAATACGTTGGCGATATCTTTGGTTTCCGTAAGGGTAAAATCTCCAGTAATCTCTGAACGTCCCCCAGAAATTGGTCCTGTAGATACCCCAGGGGCAGTGTATACTTTGCCATCCAATACTACGGCAATCCCGTTTTGGTTTTTAAAGACCTCGCCCGTAACTTCCTCCCATTCCCTGGCCCCCTTGGTATTCATGGCCATGGTCACTTTGGGTTTGTTGGAAAAAGGATCGATTTCTGAAGCAGCATCTACAATAACGTCTCCGCTCATTGATGGTCTGTTGTCCCGGTTCCCTTTAAGGGCATATAATTCTACAAGTTCCGTTTCGGTATCCCTACTTATACGCTCCCAAGCAAACTTAATATACTGGATATCACCTGGCAATAGCCTTCTGATTTCGGGCATCCTAAGATAACTGCCTACCGCTGCAGTATCCTTAATAGCGACTTGGGCAATGGCATTACTACCCGTTGGCAATAATTTTCCTAATAATGGATTGGCATCCGCACCCAAGTCCAATGAATCTTGACCTGCATCGGACAATAAAGAATCTATTTCAGCTTCTGGTGTGGACAAGGTATCCTTAACCTCTTCCTTAGGTTCCAAAATGGCCTTTAAACGCTCATTCGCACTTAAGAAAAACTGCCCGACACTTTGGGTGTTTTGAGGATAAGTTTCCCAGAACTCCAATTGCGCGGTACTTGACAATAGTTCTTGCGCACGTGCAATATCCCTTGCTCCGGGAAGTTCAACAAGTATACGTCCAGACTTACCTTCCCTCTGAATATTGGGTTGTGTAACCCCAAAACCATCAATACGTTCCCGTAGTACTTCAAAAGCGGATTCTATGGACTCGTCAATCTTAGTGCGGATAATAGGCTTTACCTGATCATCTGACATTTGAAAGTTGATGGCGTCACTTAATGTTTTATTGGCAAAAATATCTGGAGAAGCCAGTTTGGTATCCCCTTTGATATTATCAAAAGCTTCAAAGAACAATTCCAAATAGGTATCATCACTTTCTTTAGAAGCGTCATCTGCATCTTTCAAGGCTTTTACAAAAATTGGATTGTTGGAATCTTCAGCAAGGCCTTTCAAGATATCCTTAACGGAAATCTGAAGCGTTACATTGATACCTCCTTTAAGGTCCAATCCTTTGTTAAGCTCCCATTTTTTGGCATCATCATAACTGGTATAGCCCAAAATAGGTTCGCTACCGATCGAATCCAAATAAGAGGTTTCTAAAGCTTCCCGTTTGGTCAAAACATCGTCTTCAGCTTCGGAAACTTGGGAAACCGCATAGGCTTCTGCATCTTTTTCAATTTTCCCCGCAATAAAGGTGAAGGATAGTTGGTAAATACTCACCAAACCGAAAAGTAGTGCAAAAAGCTTTATAAGTCCTTTATTCTGCATTATTTACTAAATTTTAGAATTTTTCTTAAACAGCGTGCAAATATATCATTTCAAATAGGATTTGCCAATAGAATGTTGCCAATTATCCGTTATATGGGGTACAGAAACAAAAATGTCGTTTCCGGCCAGCTACCCAGAAACGACATTTCTTATTTTAAAACGGGTATTAGAGTTGCAATAAACCGTTTGTTTTGCCAACACCTTCTGCACTATCTTGCATTTTGGTTTTTTCCGCATCGCTCAATTCAATCTCCACGATTTTTTCAATTCCGTTTCTTCCTAAAACCACGGGAACACCGATACAGATATCATTTAACCCAAACTCACCCTCCAAATAGGTGGAACATGGAAAAATTTTCTTTTGGTCACACGCTATGGCCTGCACCAATCCGGAAACCGCGGCACCTGGGGCGTACCATGCACTGGTCCCCAACAATTTGGTAAGGGTAGCACCCCCTACTTTGGTATCCTCAACTACCTGTTGCATACGTTCTTCAGATAAAAATTCCGAAACTTTTACGCTATTCCTAGCGGCATGGTCTATTAGCGGCACCATACCTTTATCACTATGGCCCCCAATAACCATACCGTCCACATCGGAAATTGGCGCGCCTAAGGCCTCTGCCAAACGGTATTTGAACCTGGCACTATCCAAAGCCCCACCCATACCTATTATTCTGTGTTTAGGGATATCCGTGGTTTTGTGCACCAAATACGTCATGGTATCCATGGGGTTGCTCACTACGATCAGAATAGCGTTGGGCGAATGCTCCAATAAGCTTTGGGAAACCGTTTTAACGATGCCCGCATTGATTCCGATCAGTTCTTCCCTTGTCATTCCCGGTTTGCGGGGAATACCGGAGGTAATAACTGCAATATCGCTATTGGCCGTTTTGGAATAGTCGCTGGTGCTTCCGGTTATTTTGGTATCAAAACCGTTTAGGGAAGCCGTTTGCATTAAATCCATGGCTTTCCCTTCTGCATAACCTTCCTTAATATCCAGCAATACAACTTCGGAAGCAAAATCTTTTATGGCAATGTACTCCGCGCAGCTCGCCCCTACTGCTCCAGCCCCTACTACAGTTACTTTCATTTTATTATGTTTTTTACTTTGTTAAAATTGAAGCCCAAAAATAGCGAATTTTTAACCTTCCTTTTTACGAAATGCGTGATATCTGTATGGGGCTAAGGCTGTTTTGTTATTAAAAGTTGTTAAAGAAAAGTGGATTTCAACGAAGAAATGGAACAATTAGTGTCATACATCGAATTTTTACAATACCAACTTCATTTTTTGCGTTAACAAAGTCCCAAATTGAACAATAACCTACTTATGAAGAAGTTCCTCTCATTAGTGGCCCTTCTGGTCATTATTACAGTAAGTAACTGTACCCAAATACCCGAAAACAACGACCCAATCCTTGGGATTTGGTCGATTGCAAATCTTACAACCCGCACTACGGAAAACATGTCTGAGCGACAGGAATGGATTTTCAATGATGCTTTTCTTGGCCGTCACCACCAATATATGGGCAATGAAATAAATTTCATTACCGATTTTAAATGGCAAGTGAACAACGGTATCTACACCATTGACTACAACGCACAAGAATTGGAAGATATCCAAGTGATCATGAACGCCAATGGCGAGCCTGAACAACTGGAATTAGTTTCTGGGGAAACGTTTGCCGTACGCGAGTAAGGTAGCCTTAGACCATGGTATTACACTATTTATTATGAAAAAAGAAAGCCCTAAGTTTTATACTTGGGGCTTTTAATTTTAGGCGTTTTAGTGCTTCAGCGATTATCTAAAACCAAAATTGATACCCGCGGTCAATGTATTGAATTCTGCAATGGTATAGTCTACATTAAATCTAAAGAACCCTAGTTTTAGCTTGGTTCCCACATTGGCCGTAACACCGCTCACATTTTCCGTTAGGGAAAAAGGATTGGTAACGGTTTGGGAAAGGGGGCCAAAACCAGCCGTATAATCCCCTAAGAGATCTGTTTCCGAAGTTCCGGTGATATACCCCAACCCACCATAAAAATTTATAATTGGCAATTTGGTTGATGCTACAGCGGCAAAAGTCCAGGTAGTAAAGCTGGTCTCAACACGTTGGTTCTCCCCGTCAAATAATCCTTGATCGGTTAAATCATATCCGGCATCTAGTTTTGTGTAGCCAATAACTACCGAAAGCGCCACGGGCAAAATCTTGTCCGCAGGCAATATTTTGGTAAAATCGTATTGTAAGCCCGCTCCAAAAAGTCCGAATTCCACATCTTCATCAAAATTGATATTGGGTAAAAAGCGTGCCTTGATCTCCAACCCTTTCACCAAGCCCAAACTAGCCTGTACAAAGGCGGTCGGAACAAAATTGATACCTTCTGCAGCAATCCCTGAAGGCAATTCAAATTCTTGACGTTCCGTGACCCCAGGGGCAATCTCTGCCTCCACAAATACGCGTACCCCTTCCATATCACCTAAGACCGTGGAAACCGGCCTGGAACTACTACCGTCCACAAATTGTAGGTTATCGTATTCTGCGGTATTTAACTCAAAAGCTCGCCTATCCCCTTTGTTCTTAAATCCTGTTATATTACCTACAATAGAAATTTCAAAACCTCCTAAAGGTTTGGCATCGGCAGAATTGTACCATCCGCTGGCCATACTATAAATAGCGGCTTCGGATACCGGGGCAAAATAATCATTGGCAAAGCGTTCCGCATCGGCAACCCCTGAAGCAAAAATTTGATTAAAATCCGATTGCGCCATGGTAGGAAGAACACTAAAGATTGTTAGCCATACACCTAGTATTTTTCTCATTTTGTAAAGTTTTTCCTAAAAATAAAAAACTCGCCTTGTAGGGGCGAGTTTTTGTTGTGAAACCAATCCTATTGATAGGCTAAACTATACGTCAATGTTGGCATAGATAGCGTTCTTTTCAATAAATTCCCGTCTTGGCGGTACCTCATCGCCCATGAGCATGGAGAAGATTCTGTCAGATTCCGTTGCATTATCAATGGTCACCTGCCGTAAGGTCCTAAACTCCGGATTCATAGTGGTATCCCACAATTGCTCCGCATTCATTTCCCCTAGACCTTTATAGCGTTGTATGCTTCCCCCTCCGTTATAGCTAGCCATGATCTCATCACGTTCTTTATCATCCCATGCATAGCGCTTTTTGGCACCTTTCTTTACCAAATACAGTGGTGGTGTGGCGATATAGACATGCCCCCCTTCTATGAGTTCCCGCATATACCGGAAGAAAAAGGTAAGGATCAAAGTTTCAATATGGCTACCATCGACATCCGCATCACACATAATAACTACTTTATGGTAGCGCAGTTTTTCTAGGTTCAATGCTTTGCTATCCTCTTCGGTACCAATGGTAACACCTAATGCCGTATAGATGTTCTTGATTTCCTCATTTTCAAAGACCTTGTGCTGCATGGCTTTTTCCACATTGAGGATCTTACCCCGCAAGGGCAAAATAGCCTGGAACATTCTGTCCCTACCTTGTTTTGCCGTACCGCCCGCGGAATCTCCCTCCACCAAGAACACTTCACATTTTGTAGGATCTTGTTCGGAACAGTCGGATAATTTTCCGGGCAATCCACCCACACTCATGGGGTTCTTGCGTTGTACCATTTCACGCGCCTTTGCAGCGGCATGACGCGCTTGCGCGGCCAATTTCACCTTTTCTACAATTTGCTTGGCATCATCTGGATGTTCTTCCAAATAATTTGTCAACATTTCGGAAACGGCTTGGCTCACGGCACTGGTCACCTCCCTGTTTCCTAATTTTGTTTTGGTCTGCCCTTCAAACTGGGGTTCGGCGACCTTTACGGAAACAATGGCCGTTAGTCCTTCACGGAAATCATCACCGGCAATCTCGAATTTTAATTTGTCCAGCATTCCAGAGCTGTCCGCGTATTTTTTTAACGTACTCGTCAGTCCTCTTCTAAAACCGGAAAGGTGGGTACCTCCCTCATGGGTATTAATGTTATTTACATAGGAATGTAGGTTTTCAGAATATCCCGTATTGTAAATCAAAGCGACTTCTACCGGAATACCATTCTTTTCACCCTCCATAGACACTACATGCTCAATAAGGGAGTCACGGGTGGCATCCAAAAAGCGGATAAATTCTTTTAGCCCTTCTTCTGAATGGAAGGTTTCTCCAATGAATTCCCCTTTCTCATCCTTATTTCTTTTATCCGTTAGGGTAATGGTAATCCCTTTGTTCAAATAGGCCAACTCCCGCATTCTATTGGAAAGCGTTTCATAGCTGTACTCAACAGTCTGGGTAAAGATGGTATCGTCCGGTGTAAACGTGACCACGGTACCCGTTTCTGAGCTTTCACCGACACTTTTAACCGGATACTGGCTCTTTCCCCTCTCATATTCCTGCTCCCAGATTTTTCCGTCCCTATACACGGTTGCCTTTAAATGTTTGGACAAAGCGTTTACACAAGAAACACCAACCCCGTGCAATCCGCCGGAAACCTTGTAGGAATCCTTATCGAACTTTCCACCGGCACCAATCTTGGTCATGACTACCTCCAAGGCGGAAACACCTTCTTTTTGGTGCATCCCCACAGGAATACCGCGACCGTTATCTTTAGTGGCTATGGAGTTGTCTTCATTTATGGTTACTTCAATGGTATCGCAATGGCCACCCATGGCCTCATCAATGGAATTATCAACCACTTCATACACCAAATGATGCAAACCCCTAACCCCTACATCACCGATATACATGGAAGGACGCATCCTCACGTGTTCCATACCCTCAAGGGCCTGGATACTATCTGCCGAATACTGGTTTTTCTTTGCTTCTTCGCTCATAGTTTCAACTGTGTTTTCTTGCAAAATTCAAATCTTACAAATATAACCAAAAGCTAGTGGAATTAGGGGTTTGAAGCCTCCTATTGCCCTAAGTTATTAACAAGGTGTTGTGGAAAAAAAATGTGTTTTGTTCAGGATATAAAATACGACTCGTATGACGTCTTTTTTTCTTTTAAGAAAAAGAAAAGCGCCCCTAGGGGCGCATTTCATCGACTAACTCAAAAACATCTATTTCAATAGCAATATTGTATCCCCTTCGACTACGCTCAGGGTTAAGTTCGACCAGCAAATTTTCCGTGAAAATTTGGGTCTC
>CALGQU010000036.1 GCA_937959125.1 uncultured Croceitalea sp. | reverse complement strand
TCTTCCCTGCATTTTCGTAACATACTTTAGTTAAGCGAACGTCGCCTATTTAGCAGAATAGGTCAAAATAACACATAACAAATAGAAGAATTTGAATGTTTTAAACATTTATTTTTGTAGTAAATTGACTTCGATTTACTTTACTTAAATTGGTAATTAGGATGACAAGAAAGACTTAAAGCCATCTCCTGTCCTCCGATGATAAATTGATATTAGCAGTATCAACCCCATTTGGCTGGGCTTCATTAACATTGCAATGCCCGCAAACCATTCCGTTTAATCGAGATAATCCTTATTAAGAAAATAAAAGTTGGTCTTCCTTAAGACAAGCCTTAGGCAAAATAGAAGGAATCAACCTAATTAAGGTCCTCAACACACAAAAATCCCGCTCTTTGAGCGGGATTAATGCAACTTACAATTTGCAGTATTCATTACATTAGATCACTACCTATTCCTCCCGTTCCAACTTGTTGATCCGTTGTTCCAATTGAAGAATATATAACATCTGTTCTTCTATTTTTTCTAAGAGTAGTTTATTCATCTCACCAAGTTTGATTCCATTGGTTTCAATTTCTTGAGCGGATGGAATATTAGGCAGGTGCCCTTTTTCTTTGATATGCTCCTGGACCTCTTCTAAAGTGGGTAGGTTATAGTTGCTCTTAAATACGTAGTCCGGCCAACCTGTTAGGTCTACCCTTACTTCCCGGGCATGGATCGTACCGTTTACGGCAAGTTTATCCGTACCGGCATCATTGGTACCGATACCTACATTACCGGTTTGGGGGTTAACGGTAAAGGTATCCCAACTTTCAGTATTTCCAGATTTGGTTCCAATACCAAATACGTTAGCCCCAAAATTCTCATCGGAAAAACCTAAATTTACACCTATAGCCCCTCCATCTTGTCTAAACTGCATCATAGGATTATCTGCTTCGTCATTATTATCCGTATCTGCTTCCAACATTAAAATAGCATCCCCACTTGTCCCTGATGACACATGTAATCTTGAGGTGGGATCAAACGTCCCAACACCAACATTACCACCACGACTTATGGTTAGGTAACGATCACTTCCTCCACCGACACGCGTACCCATATCGCCTATGAAAAACTTTCCATTATTTGTATTACTGGCATCCAAACCAAAGAAAAAAGTACTTAGGGGCGCACCGCTACTTGTCTTTCTATGTAGCATAAAAAAGGCTGAATTGGATCTGCGGTCCAAACGGATACCTCCATTATCTATATGGATAGTACGCGCAGGGTTATCCAATCCTACACCTATATTTCCCCCATCAAAGCTAATATTATCCCCGTTGGTTGTCCAAGGGGAACTACCTCCTCCGCTATTAGAGGCCGTGACAGTTACCGTTACCTCGTCAAAGATCGTCGTATTTTCCCCAGACGTAGCCCTGATTACTGCGGATCCAGCACTAATGGCTGTTACCGCACCCCCTTGGGTGACCGTTGCTACGCTGGCATTGGAACTTGACCAAGTAATACTACCATTGGTGGCATTATTTGGTGCTACGCCAGCCGCTAAGGTTGCAGTTCCGCCTACCTCCAAATTGGAGGAAGTTGGGGAAATGGTGACCCCGGTCACGGGAACATTATTGCTTGTATCGCTTAGTGAACCATATACTTCTATGTTGGCTATAGATAGAAATCCTCCCCCAAGAATCATGATATAACGGGCATTGAAATTCTGTCCTGGATAATCCTGTACCAAATCGCTATTGGAAATAAGCCCTGTTGAGGTAAATGTAGTGGGGTCATCGCTTAACGTATTGGAATATAAAATTTGAGCGTTAGCCAGTCGCTCCGGACAACAGTTCGTCCTATTGTACAATACTACCCTACTTACATCATACATATTGCCCAAATCCACCCGTAACCAAGATGGATTGACATTTGCAGTAGTTGAAAAGGTATTTACATTTCCATCAACCGCGTCAGAAGCAAGAAACTGGGTTGCTCTAAAATTACTGGATTGTTCTGCTGTAAGACCGGTGATCAACGTTGATCCTGCCCCTGGGTTATCATCTTCGACAAAAGTTACGGTAAAAACATCATCGCCAAGAAGCGTACCATTCGCACCACTTTCAGAATAGTAGCTAACGTTAAAGGTAATTGGTGTTCCCAAATGGTTTGGCAAGGTGGTCCAAGGAAAATAGTTGGTGTTACCATCTGTGGTGTTATCCCCTAAAAAGGCATAAGGGGCACCGCTTTCCGTGCGGGATTCCCCAACGCTTGTTTCAAAGAGGACGCTACCAATACCCACCGGAGGTTCCGCAACCACATTAAGATTGGCTCCAACATTGGCCAAACTGTAAGTAGCCCCATCTGTTATCTCTAAAACTTCCAGCTCCGTATCGGCATTGAAGAGTTTAATGGAACCGTAGTCTATCTGGGATTGCGCTAGGTTGACTCCAAAAATTGAAATGCAAGCGAGTAAAATTATTCTTTTCATAAAAGGTTTTTTTGAATAGGCAAAACCATTTGCACGCCATTTTTACAATGAATAAACCACGCTTGTTACCTATCCAAAAATGAAATGTTCAGGTGTAAACCCATCATTCTTAAATAAAAGATAAAATCTCTTTTCCGTATGGCTACATATGGCGTTTGGCAAGGGAAATACATGGTTGGCCGGTTCCGGATGGTTTAGTCTAGTATTGGTTAATTTGTTTGTTGTGAAAGTATTAAAAAAAACAAAACAGAAAACTTGTTAAATAGACACAATATTATATCAAGATCTTGTATTCATATTTTAATTATTTTAATATCAAATAATTACATGTAATCTTAGGATATATTTAAAATGGTATTTTTTCGATATTTAACATTATTTTAACATTACAATGCTCAAAATATAGTTCTTTTCCTACGTCAAGAAATAATGCGGTGTTAGATTTATATAAAAGAGGCATACAGCACTAATTTCTAGGATTACCCTTCGATTATGTATGGGTAATGTTTAGATAAATCTAGCTGAATGGTTACCCCTTGCCGTGTCGGCAAATGACCTTGGGTGAGCCATTGGGGCCTTTATAGGAAACAAGATTTTAAATTCTAAGCAAGCTCATCTGCTGACCCCTGCATACATTGAGGTATAGTAAGACTCTTGCATAAGGGCATAAAAAGTGTTTCGCTATCCAAGATGAAGTCAATAAAACTTTTTTAGACCTTCCATTCAGATGCCCTTCTTCCCACTCAATACATAGGTATACAACCACATGATGGTAAAGGTAGGGACCACATCTATCCCGGGAATGATTTCTTCTACAAAGGTGATGATACCCGCTGCCTGACCTATTTTACCTTTATACATTCTGGTCATTAACCAACCGGCGAGAGGCGCCCAAAAAACATCGAGTAGATCTCCAATGCCCGGTATAAGATATGAGGCCATACCAATGGCATCAAACAATAATCCTAGGAGAAGGTTTTGGATTTTTTTATCGTTCTTTTTTGACATGCCTCAAAATAAGCATTCCTTTTGATTTGGTCCAGCAAAAAACGTTGATTTTTTCCCACGGAGGAAATCCAAGGCTTATGACAATGTAGAACTAATCAATTTTAAAAACTCGTTCCGGGTTTCTATTTTTTCGAATTGCCCCCTAAAACCAGAAGTGGTCGTTACCGAGTTTTGTTTTTGTACCCCGCGCATCATCATGCACATATGGGACGCTTCTATTACCACTGCAACGCCCTTGGGTTTCAAGGTATCGTTCAGACATTCTAAAATATCATGGGTAAGGCGTTCTTGTACCTGCAAGCGCCTAGCAAAAACATCAACGATCCTGGGTATTTTACTCAATCCTACAATATGTCCATTAGGGATATAGGCAACATGGGCTTTCCCAAAGAAAGGCAGCATATGATGCTCACAAAGGGAGTAAAGCTCAATATCCTTTATAATGACCATATCATCATAATCTTCCTTGAACATGGCCCCCTTAAGGATCTTAGCAGCATCTTGTTTGTATCCTTGGGTTAAGAACAACATAGCTTTTGCAGCACGTTCCGGGGTTTTGACCAGTCCTTCCCGATCCACGTCTTCACCAATTTCATCAATAATCTTGGAAAAGCGTTCTTTTACTTCGTTGGTAATACTTATATTATACTCTTCTAAATTTTGATATGGTGCCATGCTATTGGGTAACTGATTTTAACTTGTTCGCGTAGTATTTCTTGATTTTTGCCAACTTAGGATTGATCACAAATTGACAATAGGGTTGCATGCGGTTTTCATTGTAATAATTTTGATGGTCCTCTTCTGCAACATAGAATGGTTTTTCCTCGGTAACTTCCGTCACTATAGGGGACGAAAATACGCCATCTTTCTCCAATAACGCAATCATCTTTATCGATACTTCTTTCTGGGCTTGGGAAGTATAAAAAATAGCACTTCGGTACTGCGTACCCACATCATGTCCTTGTCTATTGAGCGTAGTGGGATCATGGGTCGCAAAAAACACCTCTAACAGCTCTTCAAAAGAAATGACATCAGGGTTAAACGTAATTTTTATAGCTTCGGCATGGCCCGTTCTACCCGTACATATTTCGCGATAGGCGGGATTTTTGATGGTACCTCCCGTATATCCGGAAAGCACTTCTTCAACGCCATTCAAACGTTGGAATACGGCTTCTGTGCACCAAAAACAACCATTTCCAAAAATGGCGGTTTCCATATTACTTTTATTTTGTTCATTCATTATTAGTAAATGTTAAACATTTTTAGGAATTAACCAATCTGTTCGGTTATTTTAACGTTTGCTTAATAGTTGTAAAAAGGGTACAACACTTACAGGGTCAATTTTTGTCTACTGCCCAGTATTCCTTACTTTCACCCTTTAATTGGAAAAAACCATGATTAACGCTACCAATGTTAAAAAATACTACGGGGACTTGCAAGTCCTTAAAGGCGTTGACATTGCCATTGCCAAAGGTGAGATCGTATCTATTGTTGGAGCTTCCGGAGCGGGGAAAACCACCTTACTACAACTTTTGGGCACCTTGGACGTTCCTTCCAATCCTATGGACAGTAGTATCGCCATAAATTCCGTAAACGTTACCCAGCTAACACCCAATGCGTTGGCAAAATTCAGGAACGAACATATTGGGTTTATTTTTCAATTCCACCAACTGTTACCGGAATTTACGGCCTTGGAAAATGTTTGTATTCCGGCGTTCATCAAAAAAACACCCAAATCCCAAGCAGAAACCAGAGGAAAGGAATTGTTGGACTTTTTAGGCCTGTCCCACAGGTACCATCACAGGCCCAAAGAGCTTTCTGGAGGGGAACAGCAGCGCGTTGCCGTTGCAAGGGCGCTAATTAATAATCCTGCTGTTATTTTTGCCGATGAGCCCAGCGGAAATTTGGACTCTGAAAGTGCTGAAAACCTACACCAACTTTTTTTTAAGCTACGGGAAGAATTTGGACAAACTTTTGTAATTGTAACCCACAATGAGGAATTGGCAAATATGGCCGATAGGAAACTCACCATGGTGGACGGAAAAATCAACACATGATACCATTAAAAAAGGTGTGGGCCTTCTTTCTAAGGCCCAAGTATCAAGAATACGATTACCCCCTTGAGTTAAAGCAAAAAATTTTCTTGCAACTACTGATCGCCAACCTAGTTATAGCTGCGGGAATAGGTATGATCATAGGACTATTGCAAGAGGGTTTAGGTATTGATACGGGCGAGCATGAATTGGAAAAAATGTTGAACGATTATTCTCCTGTTTTCGTCGCATTTTTGGCCATTATCTTTGCCCCTTTATTTGAGGAAAGTATTTTTAGGGCACCTTTGGGGCTTTTTAAGAAGTCCCGCTATTTTCCCTTGGCCCTTTATGTCTCCATTGCCGCTTTTGGGTTGATCCACATTTTTAATTTTGAAACCTACGAGAATGCCCTTTGGATGGTGCCGTTCTTGATCCTACCCCAGCTGGTAACCGGAGTATTTTTAAGTTACATACGTGTACGGATGGGGTTTGTATATGGTATTCTCTTTCATGCCTTGTTCAACGGTATTTTATTGGGGCCTATTTTATTGGTACGACTCATATCCCCGGAATCACTTTGAAAAAATTAGAATTAAAGGCTTTTTTGGATGCCAAAGCGGAGCAGTATGAGCATCCCAAATTTTTGGAGGCGGACCCCATCCAGATTCCCCATCGATTTTCACGGAAAGAAGATATCGAGATCAGTGCATTTTTAACGGCAACCATCGCGTGGGGAAACCGAAAAAGCATCATCAACAACGCATCTAGACTCATGGAACTTCTAGAGCAAGCACCTTTCGATTTTATCAAAAACCATAAGGAAACCGATTTAGGGGCACTTGAACCCTTTGTACACCGCACATTTAATGGTGACGATCTTTGCTACTTTGTAAAAGCACTGCAACATATCTATCTGAAACATGGTGGGTTGGAGGGCATCTTCCAACATGACCTAAAGCAAGGTTCGCTGCAACCTATAATCTCAAAATTCAAAACCCATTTTTTTGAGCTTCCCCACCAACAACGCACCCAAAAACATGTTTCCGATCCCTTAAAAGGTTCCGCTGCAAAACGCATCAATATGTTTTTACGTTGGATGGTACGCCCTGCGGATAAAGGCGTAGATTTTGGCTTATGGGAAAAGATTTCCCCTGCCTACCTCTCTTGCCCTTTGGATGTACATTCCGGGAACGTTGCTAGAAAACTTAAACTACTCAAACGCAAACAGAATGACGCCAAAGCGTTGGCGGAGCTTGACCAAAGTTTACGAAAGTTGGATGCATACGATCCCGTGAAATATGATTTTGCGCTCTTTGGTCTTGGGGTTTTTGAAAAGTTTTAATAGTTCTCCTCAACCGGATTGTCCGTCAAGGTTTTCATAAAAGCCACGAGTGCCTTTTCTTCGGCTTTACTTAGGTTCAACTTATCAAAGGGTAGCGTCTGATGCGGTAACTCAAAACCCAGGCCTCCACCACCTCCTTGGTTGTAGAAATCCATCACTTCCTCCAAGGTACCATAAACGCCATTGTGCATATACGGGGCGGTAAGTGCACTATTGCGTACGGTGGGGGTCTTGAACATCCCTTTGTGTACTTCCAATTCTTCATTGTGGCGCCAATAGAACCCTAGGTCATCATCCAATTCCATATTGGCCGCGGTTTGTGGCACCCCGATCACTTCTTTTTCATGTTCACTAAAAAAGGGCGGTACGGTACCATTGGTCAACGGAATAAAATGGCAGGTGGCACATAAGGCTTTGCCCATATAGAGGTTGAAACCTAACTTCTCCTCTTCTGTAAAGGTATTTTCCTCGCCTCTGATATTCCTGTCAAACTTGGAATCGAAACTCTTTAGTGTGGCGATATAGGACGATATTGCCCTAATAATTTCATTATTTCGTTTTGATATGCCCCCGTAGGCCGCCTCAAACAATTTGATATAGGTGGTATCTGCAAGGATATTGGTAGAAAATTGATGTACGGAACTATCGAATTCCCTATCGTTGTTAAAAACCGCCGTAATCTGTGCCAAGATGCTAGGTGCACGCCCATCCCAAAAAAAAGCTTGCTGATATGCAGCATTTAGAATAGTGGGGGTGTTGCGGTCCAAAGCTTGCCCATCGTTGCCTTTATTGACCATCATGCCGTCTGCCCATCCCTTTTTAGGGTCATGACAGGTGGCACAGGCCATCTGACCATTTTGGGACAATTTTTTATCAAAAAAAAGCTTTTTGCCCAAGGCAATGCGTTCCGGGTTGGCTTTCCGGTTGCTTATGGGGGTAAAAAACTCCAGGTTAAACGCATCTGACTCAAAAAAAGTTGGGGCGTCAAAATTAAAGGGTTTGTTGGTCACCGGTTCCCAAATATCTACGGTTTTTCTAATCGCCACCCAATGCCGGGTCACGGGATTCATATAATCCCGTAGAAAAACAAAACGGTCAAACGATTCAAAATCAGGATTCTTTTCAATATACCTTTTTGCCTTAGTGATGGACGCTAAAAACGCCCTATCCAATGCGTTATCCTTCTTTTGTACCACTTTTTGCAAAGTCATGGCGTATACATCTGCCAAACTTTGTAATGAAACTGCCGTTTCCCCAAGACCTAATTGACTCACCGGAGTATCAAAACCAGAAATACCAAGGCTTACGATTCGCATAAGTTGTTGGTGGGTAGCGATGAAGAATCGCTGTGGATTGAGTTCTTTGGAAAGCATATAATTTTGCAATCCCTTGAGCATACCTTTAGTTATGGAAACTTCTTTACGGTAGACCTCCTCCAATTCTTGCCCTTCATAAATACTTTCTTCTATTTTTTGCAAACCCACCGCTTGCAATACCCGTTGACTGTCGCCCGTTACGGACGGCAAGGCAGGGCCATTGACCTTATGACCAATGGAAGGGTTTAAATAGGAAGCATAGGATTCCGTTTTTTTAAATGCCAACCTTGCTTGTTCAAAGACCACTTTTGTAGTGCTTCCATCCATCGGCAGGGAATCCAGTTGGTTTAAGTAGGTAATGGCTTCCGAAATATGGCCCAAATAATAATTTTGGGCAGCTGCCCAATCAATTTCTTTTTGATCATTAAGGGCAATTTCTTTTTTAACGGGACTATCCTTGCAGGAGTTAAGGATAACAAGGAATAGAAAAGCAAACGTATATTTCATAGCAATGGTAAAACAAGTAAAGGCCTCCATCCGTGATGAAGGCCTATGAAAAACTTCATTGAATTTTATCTTGGAAGACCCCTAAGAATCAAAATTTGGCCACCTTGGTTGTCTTCACGACCTCTAGTGGTACCAAATTCCGGTCTTGTTTCAAAGTCATGACCATCCACGTTTTTAAAATCATCGCTTTGCCAGTAGTGCGGCTGTAGGTTTAAGATAAAAGTGTCCGGAATACCCACTAAATCGGAAATATCTTCCAAAGCACCGTATTCCCCAGAGAATCCTGTGCTCCCTTCTGGGTCCAAATCTTGACGGACGACCATTTCCAATACTACCCTTGCATTGTTTCCGTTCAAATCCGTTTGGTAGATATAGGCCGCATGCCCCCTATCAAAGGAGTTGGGATCTTCTTGAAGGTAGATGAAGTTTTCCGTAACCGTAATATTATCCGGACTTTGCAATTCGGGCAAATTACCGTCCATATTGTTGGTATCCGTATTTCCAGAGATGATCTGTGTTATGGTACCGGTAAGTGCATTATCCGCATCCATATCCAATCTGTATGCGGTACCCCAATCGTTAAAGGTATCCCTTCCTGGGCCCCTTCCCGTTACGGCAACAAATACTTGACGGTTGTTGGCAGGGGAGCCCTTGCGGTAATCCACATCTTCCACCCGCATAAAGGCAGAGGCAAAAGCCGCCACACAAGCATCTTCCATTTCATCTTTGGTTAGGGAAGCACCGTCTTCTATTTTAACAAACTCATAACGGTAACCAATACCAAAGTCCAACATACTTTCATCCACGATGGTGTTTACTTCTGCCGGTGCTACACCCCCTTGACCATCAGAGAGTTCCAATAGACGTAATACATAGATTTCGCCATTGTCCAAATCTGCTTCCCCTTGTGTGGAGTGATATAGGGTGATTTGTCCCAAAGATCCGCTGGAATCATCATCACCACCAACAATTACGGTCTCCCCAATGTACGCCGATGCAGGTAAAGGGACCGCATTTTCCCAAGAAAATTCGCCCAAGGCATCCAAGCCAAAATCCGCGGTTGGGGTTGGGTCGGAAACATAAGGATCGATTCCTTTTATATCATAATTAAAGCTTTCCGAGGCCGAAAGGAAAATATCCCGGGAACCTCCGTGTACATCTGCGCGAAGCATGGTACCGGAACACTGACGGGCAAAATCCTGAACCCCGGAATTCAGTAACCAATCGCCACCTACGGGAGTCAAAAATTCGTCCAATTCAATTCGGGCTACGGCATAGTCATCCTCTGCATTTACAATATAGAAATAACCGTTACCGTCCGGTTTTTCCACAAGGCCGGCACCATCTGCAGCACCTACAAAACGGAAACCGTCTTCCAACACATCACTGGAACTGATCATGGAATAGGCTTCCACAAAATTAAATTGAGGTTGGATGGCCACAAGGGGCTCCAAGTTGGATTTGTTTTCAAAGATGGTTCCTGTTGGTTCCCCATCATCATCATTACCGCCACCACCGATAAAGTCGTCGATTTGATCGCAGGAGGTGACCGCTACCAGTCCTCCCAGTAACAAAAGGTTTTTAAGTGTTCTCATTTTCAAATTTTAGGTTTAGAAAGAAATTATTTTTTGGATTCATCACAAATGTATCCATGGTCCCTTCCTAAACCCGTTAAGTGCATATGGTGTTACAATGAAGGAAACTTCATTTTAAAGTTAAGACGTTAAGCGAACGTTACTGTTTAGAGACGTTCTTAATAAAAAGAGGTGTCGCCTAAGAAAATAAAGGATTTAAAATTACGAAGAAGCAATAGGTATAGACATTTTAAAGGCTACTTTTAACATCTATTGTCATAATTAGGCAGGCACAAGATTCTAGTAGGATATATTATTGAAGCCCGTTTTATTTTTCAATTAAATCTATAAATTTGGAGATGTCCAATTCGTTTTTTTCTCCTGTAATTATGTGAATATTGCCAATATATTCCATTCCT
>CALGQU010000035.1 GCA_937959125.1 uncultured Croceitalea sp. | reverse complement strand
CAATAATGACATGCCTGTTTGCAAAAAGGAATATGAATGTAGATTCCGGACATAAATCAGTGGTCAGTGGTCAGTGGTCAGTGGTCAGTGGTCAAAAAACTTTTCATTATGTTATTTAGATCCAAATTTGTCAGGATTGTTCATCATAAAATGAAGCAGTTTCCCAACTTCTCTAGATTTTTCCATCAACTCGTCATACCCTTCTTGTTTTATGTATCCGCATGCATGGGAGAATTCCAGCCAACCTTGCGTTTCTAAGTTTTCCGCATCACTATCTGTTAGTTTACTGATAAAATGCTTTTGATACCTTCTTTTTGCATAGGATTCCGCAATATTGATGGCAACACTTCTGGAAGAACGACGTATTTGGTCTGTAAGGGAATAGGTTTCCTCCTTGGGGAATGTTTTGGATACCTTAAATATTTCCATCGCAAGCGCAAAGGCTTTTTGATAAGCAAACAAATCCTGAAACTTTTTCATATTTCTTATTTTGTAGTACGTCTATTTCCTAACAATTATCCTTGGCTTCTATTTGTAGCTGTCCATTGGAAATTCTCTTTAACCACCTATTCTTAATACGGCACTCCCTTTTTACTGCTTACTGTTCACTCTTCCCTACTCATTTCTTATTGCCCACTTCTTATTGTTTAATTTAACTGCTAACTCCAACGCTACTTTTTCACCCTTTTCTCATTTTGTTTTACAAAAGCGGCCCAACCGCTATAGCTTTTCCCAACCTCAATGCGGCCTTCGTTATAAAAATGGCAAACGGCAGCGGCCAATCCGTCCGTGCTGTCCAAATTTTTTGGTAAGGTTTTAAGGCCTAACAATCCCTGGAGCATTTTGGCCACTTGCTCCTTGCTGGCATTTCCGTTTCCGGTAATGGCCATCTTAATTTTTTTGGGCAGGTATTCCGTAATGGGAATCTGTCTGGAAAGTCCGGCTGCCATGGCCACCCCTTGGGCGCGCCCCAATTTAAGCATGGACTGTACATTCTTACCATAAAAAGGGGCCTCAATGGCAATCTCATCTGGATGGTACGTATCTATAAGCTCAATGGTACGTTCAAAAATGAGTTTTAGCTTGGTATAAGGGTCGTCGTATTTTTTGAGCAGGAGTTCATTCATTTGAACAAACTGCATCTTCTTGTGCTGCACTTTTATGATGCCAAAACCCATGATGGTGGTCCCAGGATCTATTCCCAATATGATTTTTTCGTTGGCCAAATTAGTTTTGGGTATTAAGGAGTAAGGGCAAGCGGAACTTCATACTCACCGGAGTTCCCTGTTTTATGGCAGGCGCAACAGTGGTTAAATCGTTCAATCGGTTGGACACTTCTTCATTAAAATTAGGAAGTAACGTATTGATACGGGCATTCTCGCCTATCTCCAAAACCGAGATAAATCCGTGTTCGTCAATTTTAAAATCCACATGGAGGGTTTCGTTTACATCCTCTTCCACCTCAAATTTGGCATCTATAAAAACGGTACTAAAATAGTCCGCCATATGGGTAATAAAACAATTGCGTTGTACCTCCTTGGTCGCACTTTCATCACAATCATCAAATAACGGATAGGCATCCACATCGTTCCAATTGATGTCCAACAACTGTTCTTGTACCCTGTCCGCAGTGCGTTCTTCCCTAGATTGAAACAACTCACAGGAACCCAAAACAAACAGTAGACCTACGTAAAACAGCTTTCGCATAAACGCTAATAGAATTTCGCTGAAATTACGATTTTTACAGGAATTTAGTCCGTAGTATAATGGATTTCGGTTTTCAATTCCTTGATTCTTTTTTGGGCCCGCTCCTTAAGGAAAGGGGCTAAATTCTTGTTGGCGGAGACCAAGGTTTCGTAATGGTTCAATTTGGTTTTGGGGTCTTTATAATATTTATCCGCTAAAACACAAACCTGCCAATGAGCAAATTGATTCGTTGTGTCCTCTTGCCACGCTTTGGTATAGTAATCTAAAGCTTCTTTTAAATCACCTTTTAATCGCGCAATTCTTCCCAGGTTTCGATACTCTTTGTCAAAAACATAGCGTCTTTCTTCAATAGCTTTTTTCATATAGATTTCCGCGCTGTCCAATTGTTGTTCTTTTAGAAAAACCTCGCCCAAGCCAAAGTATGCGTCCCCTTCTTGGTTAGGTATCTCTTCCAAAGCCTTATAGGCCTTTTTAGCTCCTTCATATTCCCCGGTTTGGGTATGGGAATACCCCAATTTTTTCCATACAAAGGGTTTGGTTTCTTTAAGTTCAATCAAACGTTGAAAGAAGATTGCCGCCTCTTGGTAATCCCCAAGATTAAAATGATTCAATGCTTTAAGGTTGAGCAGGGCTACATCGTTTGGGGCACTAGTAAGGCCTATATCTATAATTTCAAAAGCATTGGAGGGTTGTTCCTTTCGGAGGTAGATTCTCCCCAATGCATAGATACTTCTCAAGTGGGTACTATCTAGTGCAACGGCCTTCTTATAGGCATTTACGGCCTTGTTTGAACCTAATGTCCGCTGTAGGGATTTGCCCAGATAGAAATAGAATTCCGGATTGTCCGTACCCCTTTTGGTTAGGCCGGTAAACAGGTTTTTTGCCGCTTCGTAATCCTTGGTTTTATCATAGAGTTTGCCCAATTCAAATTGTGGTGGAATAGCGGTGCTGTCCTTTTTGATGATCCTTTGGTATTGGGAAATGGCTTTTTCCAGATTGCCCATGGCTTGATAAGCCCGTGCTATCTGGTGTTCCGCTTTGGCCGTGCCAACTTTTGCATAGTAATTGATTGCTTTTGCATAATTGCCCAATTGGAATAAACTATCCGCAATAGCTTTTGGAGTTTGCTGCGCTTGTAAAAAAGACAAACAAAGTAGTAGTATTCCAAGTGGAACTCTCATTTTCATAGTACTAGTGTCATAAGCCGGATTTACCCATTTTTTCAAGTATATTAAGCCGTAATTTTTCGAGCTGGTCATCCAAATTTACGATAACAGGATTTTTTGGGCTAGCCGCTTTCAGCAGTCGGTCCCGTTCTTTAACCAATTGGTTGTATTTAGCAATAGTGTTTTTGGTTTCTTGGTCAACATCCTTTTCGTCCTTCCATAATGAAAATTGCGTAGCATTCCCTTCCTCATTTCTCAACTTAAAGCTAATCGGTATGGAAAAAGGCACCTGTACTTTTTCACCATCATGTTCCCCCGGTATCATTTTTGGCAACTTTTCAATGATACGGACCGCTTCATTTTCCAACAAGGGATGGGGACCACGTTTACGGATATTGGTAATACTACCGTCCGTATCCACAACAAAAACAGTGGAAACCCTACCCTGCACCCCTAAATCTTGGGCTTCTCTTGGATAATTAAAGTTCTTTTTGATATGGGCTATCATCTTTTCTTGAAAACACCCTTTTTGATCTAGTGCATTTTCACAGCCTGGGAAAATTGGGACTTGGTCAACAACTGTGAAAGGAACACCATTATTACCTTTTTTTGAACCATACCCAATAATTGTCACCTCATTCTCAGATTCTATGTTATCACTTGAACCAGTGTCCGCCAATCTAAAAGTAATTGGTATAGCATAAGGAACAGCTACAGCTTTACCATCTTCTTCTCCAGGCTTCATTTTTGGCAACTTTTCAATGATACGGACTGCTTCATTTTCCAACAAGGGATGGGGACCACGTTTACGGATATTGGTAATACTACCGTCCGTATCCACCATAAAAACAATGTAAACCTTACCTTGTAATCCTGATTCTTGTGCTTCTTTTGGGTAAGTAAAATACCTTTTAATATGGGCTTTCATCTTTTCTTGAAAGCACCCTTTTTTATCCGATGCATTTTCGCAGCCTGGAAATATGGGAACCACATCTACCCGAGAAAAAGGAACTGAAGTTTGGGTTTGTACCGTTTCTTGCGTCATATTCGTATTCGCAATAGATGAACTAAGATTATCGTCCAATACCACCTTATTCTTTTTGGAAACTAGGTAGGCAGTTGTCCCATCAGTAAGTACAAGCTCCAAATGCGTTTTATCCTTGTTATCCGCAATGGTCCTATTTAAGGCACGGATTTCAGCGCCAGTGAATTTCTTAACGGAAGCCACCTTGATCACCTCGTAATCATCAAGGTACTTTTCTAGCAGATTGATTTTATGTAAGGAGAACTCTTCTTGGGGGATTGAGGTCTCTAAATTGATGTCTAGTGATTGAAAAGCTGTCTTTCGCTCAACATACTTCAAGTATCTAGTAGTACTGGGAAATTTGAGGTTTTCAATAGCCTCCTTAGTTTTCTTTGCTAGATTACCTTTCTCCCCAAAACGCATAAGCAAGTTAATAAAGTAAAGTTCCTTTCTAAAATATTGCTCTTTCGATAGGATTTTGCTGCGTCTTTTATCGAGTTGATAAAGTTCTACATGCTCTTTAAAGAGCATGCTATCCTCATTAATCATTTCAATCTCATCAAGAATTTTATCAATTAACTTCTCATCGTCCTCAGTAGCGTTAACTTCTATACCAACAAATGGTCGGTCAATGGTGACCTCCCGTTCGCAAGAGCTATAGAGAAGCATTCCCAATACCAAAGGCAAGAGCAACAGGTATTTTAGTTGAAAAATGGCTTTCGACTTTTCCTTTCCCAACATCAGCAAACGTTTTCTTAAGAGGGAGGACCTAAAAAAAGAATTCACAAAACTGATATTTTCCGTTTGAAAGGCTTGGGAGAGCAGTGCCTCATATTGCTTTTTTTTACTTCCTTTAACCATATGGGAATCGGCTATAAACTCATGCAGATCGGTCACCCTACTTTGATACACATAGACCAAGGGGTTGCACCAAAAAAGGATACGCATTAGCTCAAAGAAGACCAAATCCAAGGAATGCCATTGTCGTATATGGACCAACTCATGGGCCACAATCTGCGGTTCCTTCTCTTTTTGGACACCATCGCCCAAAAACACCTGTTTAAAAAAGGAAAAGGCCACTTCGCTTTTAGGCACTGTAATTTTGGTAAACTGTGGATAATAACGCACACTGCCCCTTTTTCGTAATTGCGCAATACGAAACAGTTTTAGTCCCAACCATAGTCCCATCACCAAAACCCCTACACCATATAACCATTCATACCAAGTGAGCAGTTCCCAAAAGGCCGGTTCCTTTGTTGGAGGGACCCCACCAGAAACACCATCCAAGGAAATAAAAAACTCAGGATAGCTAAAAACGGCTTCGGAGACCGTTGTCTTTAACGCTTCCACTTTGATCCAGGGTAGCAACAAGGACAATAGAAAGGTAACCAACAGATAGCCCCGATTCCATTGAAAAAAGGTCTCTCTTTTTAAAAAGAGGTCATACACCATTAAGAAAGCAAGTTGAAAGACAATCACTTCTAGGACAAATGATATCATTGGTCTTTTTTTATTTGGTTCATGATTTCCTCCAATTCCGATAAGCTGATATCGTTCTTTTTCATAAAAAAAGACACCATACTTTTAAAAGACCCTTGAAAATACCCGTCCACCAATTTGTTGATGCTCTGATTGCTGTACTCCGATTTTTGTAAGAGCGGAAAATAGATATGTCCTTTGCCCACTTTTTCATGCCCGGCAAAACCTTTGTCCTCCAAAATGCGGACGATGGTAGAAACCGTATTATATGCTGGTTTGGGTTCTGGTAATTCGTTGATGATGGCAGCTACGTTGGCCCGCTCCAACTTCCATAAAAGTTGCATGACCTCCTCCTCTGCTTTGGTTAACTGCTTCATAGAACTAACTTTTTAGTTCGACAAATATAACTAAATATTTAGTTCAAACTAATTTTTTAGTTGAAAATCTTAAAAGCTTTAGAATTGCCTTGTAACAATTCCCCCGTATTTTTGTCTAACCCATTAGACATTACCTTATGGATATCGTATTACTGCTTATTGGTTTTCTATGTACGCTTATTGGAATCTTGGGAAGCTTTCTTCCCGTACTCCCCGGACCTCCCATTAGTTGGGTGGGGCTCCTACTGTTATATCTTACTAAAGCCGTTCCAGACAATTGGTGGTTGTTGGGCATCACCCTAGTCATTGCCTTGGCAATTACCATTATGGATTATATAATCCCGGCCATGGGTACCAAAAAATTTGGAGGTAGTAAGGCAGGTATGATCGGTACCGTAGTGGGCCTTTTGGTCGCCATTTTCCTTCCCGTACTAGGACCTTTTGGTATTATTGTTTGGCCCTTTGTGGGTGCTTTGGTGGGCGAATTGGCCAACAAGGCCGATCAAAAATCAGCCTTAAAAGCGGCGTTTGGATCCTTCTTGGGCTTTTTAACGGGTACGTTTATGAAGTTTGTGGTCACCGTTATCTACTTAGGACTTTTTATTTGGAAGGCCATTGAATTTGGCCCAGAACTGTTTACCTTCTCCTAATCCAACCAAGCCACTTTATCGGTAATTGGCCTGCGGGTACCTTGCGGTAACTCTTCATCATAATACCCCATATAAAAAAAGCCTAGGCAGCGTTCCCCTTCTTCCATATCAAAAAATTCATCCATATACTTAATAAGTCCCGGAGAACTCCAATAACTCCCAATACCCAATTCCGTACAGCACAACCACATATTCTGTACGGCCATTGAAGTCGCTGCCACTTCTTCCCATTCCGGTACGCTTTCCTTAGGGTCCCGTTGCAGGCAAATGGCTATGATCGCTGCAGCTTTAGGCGGATTCTCCAACAACTTTTTTATTTTAATGTTTTTGGGTTTGGGGTCCGTTTCTTCATATTTTTTGGAGAGGAACTGCCCCAGTTCCGTTTTCTTACTCCCCGTCATCACCTTAAAACGCCATGGTTCCGTCTTTTTATGGTTGGGTGCCCAATTGGCAGCTTCCAACACCTTTTCCAAAGTTGCTTTGGCAATTGGTTTGGCATTGTATTGTACTGGAAACACGGAACGTCTGTTCTTAATAAGGTCAAAAATCATAGTATTCTTCTTTTAAACCTTAAAATTACTTCCCATGGACCAAATTATTGCCCTAAAAGTAAATTTAAATAGTGCTTTAACACCGGGTTCCGGTTATCCGTTTTCCAAGCTACAGACAGGATCGCCCTTTGTTTAATAGTCTTCAGTTCAATAAACTGTACCTGTAGCTTAAAACCATATTGCAGGGCCGTGGGAACAATGGAAACCCCCAATCCATTTTCCACCAGTTTAAAAATGGTAAGTGCATGGACGGATTTATGCGATACTTTGGGCGAAAAATTGACATCCTCACATATGCTCATCACCGTATCAAAATATAAAGAACTATAGTCTTTGGAAAAAAGGATAAAATCATGTTCCGCAAATTGATGGACTCCTTTAAAATTAGTCTCATCAATCTTGGAATCCATGGGTACGACCAAAGAAAAGGTGTCTTCATAAATCGTTTTATGTTGTAACCCTTTAGGCACCCGTGCCAAACGCACAAAACCAACATCCAGCTTGTCTTTGAGCAAGGCATTTACCTGGGCATGGTTGGATAGCTCTTCCAAACTGGTATGGACCTTAGGAAAGGTATCTTTTAATTTCAACAGCAAATCCGGGATAACCTTTTGCATGGCAGAACCCAAAAACCCGATACGGATTTCCCCCAAATGCCCCTTATCTATCAGTTTTAGTTGCTTTTTGGTTTGTTGTAAATGGTTCATCAAAAATTCAATCTCACCTTTAAGAAAACTTCCGGCAGCGGTCAAGGCAACTTTCTTTTTGTCCCTTTCAAACAATTGCACCCCCAATATACTTTCCATCTGTTTTATTTGGGTACTTAGACCAGGCTGGGAAATAAACAAGCGTTCCGCGGCCTTCCTAAAATGCAACTCCTCCGCTACCGCCAAAAAATAGGTAAAATGTCGTAGTTCTATGTGATAACCCATACTTATCAAATCTTATTAAATATAGTATTATTAATTATCAAAAATAGCGATTAACTTTGATTTTATACACCCGAAACCTACTTCGGCGCAAGCCAGAAAATGTAACAAACCACCATGACAGCGAACAATTTTCAATTTGGGGAAGAATTCTTGAGCGTTAGCACGGCATTGGCCATTGTACGGGGAAAACGGTCTGGTGTCTTATCCAAAAGCACGCGGACCACCATTAAAAAAAGCGCACAGATCGTTGCCGATATTGTTGAAAAAGATGATGCCGTGTATGGTATCAATACCGGTTTTGGGCCCTTATGTACCACAAAAATATCCAAAGAAGAAACCAAAATACTCCAGACCAACATTTTAAAAAGCCATAGCGTTGGTGTTGGGGAACCTATTGCTACGGAACTGGCAAAACTAATGCTGGTCCTTAAAGTACAGGCATTGGCAAAAGGCTACTCCGGCATTCAATTAAAAACCTTGGAACGTATCCTTTGGCATATTGATAATGATGCCATACCTATAGTACCTTCTCAAGGATCAGTAGGCGCTTCCGGTGATTTGGCGCCACTCTCCCATCTCTTTCTTCCCCTTATTGGTTTGGGTAAAGTACATTTTAAAGGAGAAACGATCACTACCACAGCATTGTTCGCCAAAACCGGTCTTGAACCCCTAAACTTGGGGCCCAAGGAAGGCTTGGCCCTTATCAATGGAACACAGTTTATCTTGGCCCATGCCGTTTTAGTGGTAGAGAAGCTACAAGCCTGTTTGCAACATGCCGATATTATAAGTGCTATGATGATAGAAGGACTACAAGGTTCCATAAAACCATTTTCCAAAGAATTGCATCAGCTACGCCCTTTTAAAGGCTCCATACACGTTGCGGGAAGAATACGCACCTTGCTTAAAGGTTCTGAAATATTGGAGGATCATATTGATTGCGAACGCGTACAAGACCCTTATTCCCTGCGTTGCATTCCGCAAGTACATGGGGCTTCCCGAAATACTTGGCTGCATCTAAAGGAATTGGTGGAAATCGAATTGAACTCCGTCACGGATAATCCAGTAATCATCAGTGAAGATCTTACCATTAGTGGTGGCAACTTTCATGGGCAACCCATTGCCATGGTCTTGGATTATGCCACCTTGGCGGCCTCTGAACTCGGTAATATATCGGACAGGAGAATTTATTTGGCCCTGGAAGGCAATGGCCCCAACGTTCCCAAACTGCTTATGAAGGATACAGGGATCAACTCGGGCTATATGATTTTACAGTACACTACTGCTGCTTTGGCCAGTGAAAATAAAAACCTGTGTTTTCCGGCAAGTGCGGATAGCATTCCTACATCCTTAGGCCAAGAAGACCATGTGAGCATGGGATCCATTAGTGGTCGCAAGGCATTACAGGTCTTGGGAAATGTGGAAAAAATATTGGCCATAGAATTGCTTACTGCGGCCCAAGCCTTTGAATTTAGAAAACCGTTAAAATCAGGTTTCCTGTTGGATAAGGTCCATCAATTCATACGCAGTACCGTGCCTTTTGCGGCTGAAGACAGGGTATTCTCCAATGATATCGAAATTGCGATTGACATCATCAAATCCAATGGAATTACGGAATTGATAGCCAATCTTATGGATCAAAACCATATTTCTTGGGAAACCAGTTACCGAGAAGAATTTGAAATTTTTTAATAGGATGGATACACTACTTATTGGCCCATTTACACAACTGTTGCCCATGACCAACATGCCCCTTAAGGGTGCATTGAACGATGGACAATTGAAGGTTATTGAACATGGCGGCATTCTGATTTTTAAAGGAAAAATATTGGCCGTTGGAAGGTTTGAAGACTTAAAACCCAAAGCTTCCAAAATTGAGCTCGTAACGGGCCATGCGGTCTGTATGCCCGGATTAGTGGATGCCCATACCCATATTTGCTATGCAGGTTCCCGCGCCAAGGACTATGCCCTTAGGAATTCTGGGAAATCGTATTTGGATATTGCAAAAGCAGGGGGCGGCATCTGGGATACGGTAACCAAGACCCGTAAGGCATCCAAGGAGGAACTCATCACCGGAATCGTGCAACGCGCCACGACACATTTAAAATCCGGGGTAACCACACTGGAAGTAAAAAGTGGGTATGGGCTTAGTGTTGAAGAGGAATTAAAGATGCTCAGGGCCATTAAAGAGGCCAACGATCAAATTCCATCCGACCTTATAAGCACCTGCCTTGCCGCGCATATGCAACCCAAGGATTGGAACGGGAGCGCATCGGAATATTTGGAAATGATAAGCGAAAACCTCTTTCCCATCCTAAAATCTGAAAACCTCAGCCATAGAATAGATGCTTTTATTGAAGAAAGTGCGTTTTCACCCGCTGCAATAGTCCCCTATTTTAAGAAAGCTAGGGCGATGGGCTTTTCCATCACCGTCCATGCCGATCAGTTTAGCACAGGTGGAAGTGAAACCGCCATTGCTCATAACGCCGTAAGTGCCGATCATTTGGAGGCAAGTACCCAAAAGGAAATTGCCCTATTGGCCAAAAGCAACACCATTGCCATGGCATTGCCCGGCGCCTCCTTAGGTTTGGGTTGTGGATTTACCCCTGCACGACAAGTATTGGATGCGGGAGGGGCATTGGCCATTGCCAGTGACCATAATCCGGGGTCCGCTCCTATGGGAGATCTGCTGACCCAAGCGGCTATACTGGGCACCTTTGAAAAACTATCCAATGCGGAAGTTTTGGCCGCAATCACTTATAGGGCCGCCAAAGCCTTGAAATTGGATGACCGGGGCACTTTGCAAAACGGAAAACAGGCAGATTTCATAAGCTTTCCTACAGATAATTATCAAGAAATAACGTACCACCAAGGGCAATTGAAACCCATCCATGTTTGGAAAAATGGCATTAAAATTGACTAAAATGAACGCAGCTTTAGATATCGATTTCAAACGTCAAATTTTACAGGGAATTCCCGAACAATTTCCCACTAAAAAAGCCTATCCGAAAGATGCAAATCCGGCACCAAAACGAAAAGACATTCTATCCGCGGAAGAAAAAAAACTGGCCGTTAGAAATGCGCTACGTTACTTTCCGGAAGCGTGGCATCAAGAACTGGCCAAAGAATTTGCTCAAGAACTGAATGAAAAAGGCAGAATATACATGTATCGGTTTAAACCCGATTATGACATCCATGCCCGGCCAATAGGTGCTTATCCCGCAAGGACCAAAGAAGGGGCGGCCATCATGCTGATGATCCAAAACAACTTGGATCCCGCCGTGGCCCAACATCCGGAAGAATTGATAACCTACGGGGGTAATGGTGGCGTATTCCAGAACTGGGCGCAATACCTCTTGACCATGAAATACCTAGCGGAAATGACCGATGGGCAAACCTTGCATATGTACTCCGGCCATCCCATGGGGCTTTTTCCATCTTCAAAAAAAGCACCAAGGGTGGTGGTGACCAATGGCATGATGGTCCCCAACTATTCCCAACCGGACGATTGGGAAAAATACAATGCACTGGGCGTTACCCAATACGGACAAATGACCGCAGGTTCTTATATGTATATAGGTCCACAAGGCATTGTGCACGGCACTGCCATAACCGTAATGAATGCCTTTAGAAAGGTTTTGGACAAAGGGGATTCTCCCAATGGAAAAGTATTCTTGACCGCCGGACTTGGTGGTATGAGCGGCGCACAACCCAAAGCAGGTAACATTGCCGGCTGCATCACCGTATGTGCGGAGGTCAATGCAAAGGCCGCAAAAAAGCGTCACGAACAAGGGTGGGTAGACGTTTTGATCAGCAATATTGACGAGCTTATTACAAGGACCCAAAAAGCTATTGCGGCCAAAGAAGTGGTTTCCATTGCCTTTATTGGCAATGTTGTGGAGGTTTGGGAACAGTTCTATAGTAACGATATTTACGTACACCTAGGTTCAGATCAAACCTCCTTGCACAATCCGTGGGCGGGTGGCTACTATCCGGCCGGATTATCTTTTGAAGCCGCCAATACAATGATGGTTGAAAATCCAGAAGCGTTTAAAAAGAAGGTACAAGCTTCACTAAAACGGCAGGTGGCCATTATTAATAAGCATAGCGCAAAAGGCACCTATTTCTTTGACTACGGAAATGCCTTTCTATTAGAAGCCTCAAGGGCAGGTGGCGATGTGATGGCAGAAAACGGAACCGATTTTAAATACCCTTCCTACGTACAGGATATTTTGGGGCCTCTCTGTTTTGATTATGGTTTTGGACCTTTCCGATGGGTATGCACTTCTGGGAAACCCGAAGATTTAAGGGCTACGGACCAAATAGCGCTTGGGGTCATGCGCAAGATCAGAGCAACCGCTCCCAAAGAGATCCAGCAACAGATGCAGGACAATATTACCTGGATCCAAGAAGCCGAAAAAAACCAATTGGTGGTAGGCTCACAGGCAAGAATTTTATATGCCGATGCCGAGGGGCGTATAAAAATTGCGGAAGCCTTTAACAAAGCGATAAAAAACGGCGTGATTTCAGCGCCCGTAGTCCTGGGACGGGACCATCATGATGTTAGTGGTACGGATTCCCCTTTTAGGGAGACGAGTAATATTTATGATGGCAGCAAATTCACGGCCGATATGGCCATCCATAACGTGATTGGAGATAGTTTTAGGGGTGCTACCTGGGTTTCTATCCATAATGGCGGTGGTGTTGGCTGGGGCGAAGTGATCAATGGTGGGTTTGGTATACTTTTGGACGGCTCCAAGGCAGCCAAAAAACGCTTGCGCAATATGCTTTTTTATGATGTAAACAACGGAATTTCCAGACGGAGCTGGGCTAGGAACAAAGAAGCGGTATTTGCCATCAAACGGGAAATGGAACGGACACCCCAACTTAAAATAACACTACCAAATTTGGTAAGCGATACTGTTCTGGACTCCATAAATTAACCACTATGGCATATCAACATCCATCAAAAGAAAATTGGTCCGGGAGACATTCTGAAGATGCACTTTATCTGCACGAAAAAATCAATTGTTTACACATCCACGCTGTTAAGAATACCGAAAAAAACACCGTTGCGATATTGGGCTATGCTTGTGATGAAGGGGTAGGCAGAAACCAAGGAAGGGTTGGGGCTAAAGCGGGTCCCTATGCCATTAGGAAGCAATTGGCCAAAATGCCCAACCACCTGACAGCGCGAACACTCTTAGTTGATGTTGGCGATGTATCTTGTCTAAATGGTGCCATGGAGACAGCCCAAAAAGAACTTTCGGAAAACCTGGTCAAACTGTTGGGCAAGAAGGTTTTTCCAATAGTTTTGGGCGGCGGGCACGATATGGCCTATGGAACGTATTGTGGTATCCATAGCTACTTAGATTCGCAGAGCAGTAAAGCTACCATAGGCATCATAAACTTTGATGCCCATTTTGATTTACGTTCCAATGAAACCGGAAATACCTCGGGCACCCCTTTTTATCAGATAGCCCAAGAGAACGATTCTTTTGCGTATTTCTGTTTGGGTATTAGAAAAGACGCCAACGATAGGCTGCTCTTCCAAACGGCAAAAGAACATCAAGTCCAGTATATTGAAAACGATTTATTTTCCATGACCCATTATGAAACCATCAAAACGAAACTGGAGCATTTTATAGGAGGGGTAGATCACATTTACATTACTATTGATCTGGATGGGTTTTCATCGGCTTATGCGCCCGGAGTGAGTGCGGCTTCTCCCATGGGCTTTGAACCCCGGATCGTCACCGAGTGCCTTAGCACCATCCTATCCACACAAAAAGTGATTTGCGTGGACATTGCAGAAATGAATCCTACATACGATCGGGACCATCAAACCGCAAAACTGGCCGCATCGCTTATCCATCACATCATCCATTCAGAATTCCGATAACCTATACTGGGATTCCGCTCTTCATTGGGATTCCGCTTTTCAGCGGAATTAGTTCAACCATAAATTTTGAATGCGCTACCGCTTTTCAAAATTAAGTTTCACTAACAAAAAAAGCCTCCCAAAAGGAAAGCCTTTCATTGGTTTGCACATACTGTGCTTACCTGGTTTCAATACCTAGTTGTATTGAAACCCAACACAACACAGCAAAGATATAAAGATTTTTACGACTTGGTAAAATGGACGTCAGATAATTCTTTAAGTTTTATCGCGGCCTGTTCCGCCGTAATATCCCGTTGCGAATCCGCGAACATCTCATAACCTACCATAAATTTCTTTACGGTCGCGGAGCGTAACAGCGGTGGATAGAATGATAGATGAAAATGCCACTCCGGGTGTGCTTCCCCATCCGTAGGCGCTTGATGGATCCCTGCGGAATAGGGAAAACTGGTCTCAAACAGGTTATCGTATTTAATGGTATTTACCTTAATGGCATCTGCAAAGGCCGTTTTCTCCTCTTCGTTCAGTTCCAGGATACTGGCTTTTTTCTTTTTGGGCACGATCATGGTCTCATACGGCCATACCGCCCAATAGGGTATCAACACCACAAAATGCTCATTGGCATACAAAATACGCTCTTCCAATTCCAACTCTTGCGCTATATAGTCCGTAAGCAAACCACGTTGGTGCTTTTCCCAATAGGCTTTGGCTTGGATACTTTTTTTGGACGCTTCTACCGGAATGGACTGCTGCGCCCAAACTTGTCCGTGCGGATGGGGATTGCTGCATCCCATAACATCACCCTTATTTTCAAAAATCTGGACATGGTTAATAAACCCATGACTACCCAAAGTAGTATATTCTTCTTGCCAGAGCGTCACCACATCGGCAATGTCCGACACCTCCATCAGTGGCAAGGTCAAGGAATGGTCCGGGGAAAAACAGATGACCTTACAAATCCCTTTTTCAGAAGTTGCTTTGAGCAATCCATCCGAAAAATCAAAAGACTCCGTATCATTTTTTAAAGCGGAAAAATCATTGATAAACGAAAATGGTTTTTTATAGTCCGGATTTACGGCACCGCTGGTCCTCGAATTTGTGGGACACAAATAGCAATGCTCATCATAGGTAGGTTTGACCGGCAAGGCCAGTTTCTCCACTTTTCCCTGCCATGGGCGTTTGGCCCTGTGCGGGGATACCAAAACCCATTCCCCGGTTA
Organism: uncultured Croceitalea sp.; assembly: GCA_937959125.1. Classification (GTDB taxonomy): domain Bacteria; phylum Bacteroidota; class Bacteroidia; order Flavobacteriales; family Flavobacteriaceae; genus Croceitalea. Next base: position 9,089 of record CALGQU010000035.1, on the reverse strand, counting down.
AGATGTTGAACCTTCTATGCGGATGCTCTTCCAATAATTCCTTCATAATCTATGCTTTTAAAATATGGGTGCCTTCACTGGGGAGGGCTTCAAAATAATCCAAATTGATATTGAATGCCGCTTGATACGCAGTACTTACCTCATCTACATAGGCCGTAATGGCATCTTTATGGATAATATTGATGGTACAACCCCCAAAACCGCCGCCCATCATTCTGGAACCCAATACACTCTTATGGGTTTTTGAAAATTCTACCAAAAAATCGAGCTCCTTGCAACTCACTTCGTATTCCTTGCTTAGCCCTTCATGCGAGGCGTACATCAATGCACCAAAATCTTCCAGATTCCCGTTTTGCAGTGCTGTAACCGCTTGCTGTACCCTATGGTTTTCTGCGATAACATAGGCACAACGTTGGTACTGTATGGGGCTTAATTTTGCCTTGGACGCTTCCAAGAGCCCTTGGGTCACTTCCCGCAAGGAAGTAACCTCTGGATGGGTTTCCTTAAGTAGTTCCACGGCAGACTCACAGGCTTCCCGTCGCAGGTTGTATTGACTGTCCGCCAAACTATGCGATACATTGGTATTCAAGAGCAGAATCTTATAATCGCCAAGGGTCAAAGGAATATATTGGTGGTCCAAGTTTTTGCAATCCAACAAAATGGCTTTACCTGCTTTGGACATTACGGAAGCAAACTGATCCATGATACCGCATTTGGTCCCTACAAAATCATGCTCTGCCTTTTGTCCTACTTTGATCAGCACTTCCTTATCCAAGCCCAGTTGAAAAAGTTCGTTCAATCCAAAGGCAAGACCACACTCCAACGCGGCGGAGGAACTTACCCCAGAGCCCATGGGCAGGCCACTTTCTATTTCGCAATCAAAACCTTGGATGCCGTTGGAATGCTGTTTTAGATGATACAGGACCCCGATCATAAAATTCTCCCACGCTACGGTGGACTTTTCCAAATGCCCAAGATCTACCTGCATGGACTTTAAAAAATCCTTGCTGGTAATGGTGCAGGTAGATGGGGACCCGTTGGCCTTTAGTTTAAAAATAATGTATTTATCGATGGCCGTGGGCAGCACAAAACCCTTGTTATAATCCGTATGCTCCCCTATCAAATTAATACGTCCTGGGGAGGCTACAATAAGGTCTGGCTCAAAACCGGAATGCTCCATAGTGGTAATTTTAATTCAAATATAATAAATGTATTAATTACATTTATTATATTTAACCTGAATTTCTTTAAAAAATCGATGCTTCAAAACCCCAATCCGGCACCAGCTTATTACCAACAAGCGGAAACATTGTTGGTTGCCGTAGACTGCATTATTTTTGGTTTTGATGGCGAAAAATTAAAACTTCTTGTTTTTAAAAGGAAATTGAATCCTTTTGCCGGTGCGTATTCCTTAATTGGCAGTTTTGTGCATCCTTCTGAAAGCACTACGGACGCTGCCCGTAGGGTACTGTTCGATTTTACGGGGCTCCAAGATATTTTTTTGGAAGAACTCCATGTATATTCCGAAGTTGACCGTGACCCCGGTGCTCGCTGCATTTCCATTGCAAAATACGCATTGATCAGGGTTACCGATTACCACAAGGCCTTAAGTGACCACTACGATACGGAATGGGTGGCTTTGGATAGTTTACCAGAACTTGTCCTGGATCACAACCGTATGGTAGCAGATGCCTTACAACGGCTTAAACAAAAAGCCCAATTCTACCCTATAGGTTTTGAGTTGTTGCCAAAGAAATTTACCATTCCCATGCTGCAACGGCTCTATGAGGAGATTTTTGAACGCAGTTTTGATGCCCGTAATTTTAGAAAAAAACTCCTTTCCCTTACCTTGGTAAAGCCATTGCCGGAAAAGGACAGGACCACATCTAAAAAAGGATCTTTTTTATACCGGTTCGATTATAAAAAATACGAACGTTTGAGTAAAAAGGGATTTCAGTTTTCGTTGTTCAAGATTTAAAGGTTTTAGGGCATTGCAATTCTTAGTGTTCCAAATTTTAGAATCATTCAAAAATCAGATTTTGGTAAGCCTGCCACTTGACGTAGATTATGGAATACACGAAACTCATTTAAAACTTTGGCCATATCGCACGGCCCCAATATCTCCCTATGGTGTTCGTTTATTTTACTGAGTCAATTCATTCTGCTTTGGTGGCATCATCCCAATCATCGGTCCTAAAAGACGAAGCAGGTAAGAGGTTGGTATCATAAAGCGTTCCAACTATCCAATTACGCCAGGCATAACGTACCGCTACGGGATCGACTACTTTATCACTTTGAACAAAAACTTTCTTTCCTTTGATAATTTTTGCATTGGCAGGGTAAAACACTTTATCCTTCCCCGCAATTTCAAATCCTTTTAGGGTACCATAGCAATAAAGTCCGTTCTCCGCATTTTTAAATTTTAAGTACATTCCATTATCCGCTGTTTCTTGTGACTCAAAAATTGGCCCGGCATGATCAATAGCACTATACCCATAAGTTTGGTTTAATGCATTATACAATAATCTATTGGCTACTTCTTCCTTATTTGGTGGATGTATGCTTTTGGCGTCGCCAATATCCATGGTAATGGCAATACCGGAATTAGGTATCGCATCTAAACAATGTAACTGCGCTTCCCGTAGAAAGGCGGTATTTTTAACCTCTTGAAACATTTCGTTATTTCCATACGTATACGGTGCAATCTGTACATAATAAAAGGGGAAATCACCAATGCCCCATTTTGCGCGCCAATCCTTGACCATGGCAGGAAAAAGTTTTTTATAGTCTGTAGGTTCATTCCGATTGCTTTCCCCTTGATACCACAATGTTCCTTTAATGGTATATGAAATCAAAGGATGTATCATTGCGTTAAACAAAACAGTGGGAATATGATTGGTCTTTTTAGAAATATCTACCCCTTCTAAAGCGACATCCTCAAAGTCTTGCATAGCATCATTGCTCATCCACGCCTCAACCACACTACCTCCCCACGAGGTATGTATCAATCCTATGGGTACCTCTAAAATTTCTTGCAACTGCTTACCAAAAAAATAGGCTACCGCACTAAAATCACTAACAATATTGGGATTTGCCTCGTTCCATCCTGTATATAGATCAACGTCTTTAAGGGGTAATTTGGAACCCTTATTATGAACGGAAAACAATCTTAGATCGGGATTGGCGGATGTTGCTATTTCCCTGTTGGAACCATAGGTTGGTTGTCCAGGATATCCCTTTAGTGATTGAAACATATTGGATTGCCCAGAACACAGCCAAACCTCACCAAAAACAACGTTATCCAGTTCTATGTTGGATTCCTTGCTTTTAATAGTTATGGTTTGGGGGTTTTTACTCAAGGTTGTTTTTACGTCTGTATTCCAATTGCCTCCCTCATCTGCTTTTACCTTAATTTCCGTATTAAGCCATGACGTTTTTATGACAATCTCTTCATTTGCATTGGCCCAACCCCATAACTTTACCGTTGAGTTGCGCTGCAACACCATATTTGAAGATACAATTGCCGGGAGCTTGATCTTTGCATATGTTGCTGGAAAACAAAGCAAATTGACTAGTACTAGCAGAACTTTCAAAATTGTTTTTTTCATTATTTATCGTTTATAAAAATTTGAATTCTTCTTGGTTTTCTTTTTTTTAAAGAGTACTAAATACAATACCAACGGAACGATCCAATTGGACCCCCTTTCTACAAATGCCCAAATGGACTCCCCTGAAATAGGTCGTATCAAAGCGGTTGAAAAAGCCCAAACAAATGCCCATAATACCACATATTTATAGGGTTTTAGCAGAGTTAACACCGCCACGGCAATATCCAAAATACCAATATAAAGCATCATTTCCATTGCTAACTTCTTGGACAAACCCAAAGTTTCTAGGTAGATAGACCATTGCGGATTGCCATTTACGGCTACCACACCGTGGCCTAAAAAAGTAAAAAAGACCGCTATTCTTAAAAGCAGTTCCACGCGCCTATACAAGTCCATCTTGGTTTTCTATCTTTTTCATGTATTTAGGACATTTACATACCCTTGGTATTTCATATTGACGGCCGCATCCAATCTTTGGGGCGGGGCTCCATGCACGATAAGGGCCCTTTACGTTGGTTTTGCCATATGGGGCAACAGCTTTTTTGCCACCACGACCAATATGGTTTCTTGGCGAACATCAATTTTTGCCCAATGTTTTTCCCATATTTTATCTACTTCTTAAAGGTAAGGGCATTGTACTTTATGGCATGTTCCCCAACGAGCTCCCCATCTATATTGATTATCTTAAATACCAGTTCTGGTCCATTACCCGCTGTATCCAACTCCACCAAACCAAAAGAACATTCTTCATTATATCCCATAATAAATTCTGAACCTATTGCATTTTCCAAAAGATCATGGGTATGGATATTGGTAAGTCTTGAACTCATCATTTCATACAAATCATATCCTTTTGGGCGGGATATTTTTCGCAAGTCCGTACGGTGTCTGTCGGCAGACATAAGTACTACTCCCTCAATGCCATTATCTTCAATATAGCTGAATATTTCTTCCCGTTCATTTGCAAATCCGTCCCAGGTATCTTTTGAACCTGGTTTTACCCCCGGTGACCATGGAACGGATGAAACAAGCACCTTGATCTTGCCCTTGGAAGTTCTCAATTTTTCCAGCATCCATTCCTTTTGGAAACTACCAAGCATATTTTGGTTAGCTAAATCTCTATAATATCTAGTGTCCAATAAGATAAAATGTACATTGGCAATATAAAAATCCTGCCAACATCCTGGGTGGTCTTCACCACCTCCGTAGGACGGGTTGTTCCAATTGTTCTTAAAAACGTTCCATACCTCCCGCTTCCATTTTGGGTTTTCAATTTCTGGGCCGGGTATACAGTCATCATCCCCAAAATCATGATCGTCATAAATAGCATAGATACTATTGGTGGCAACATATTGCTTAAATTCTGGTCGAGATTGTCTACGATAATAACAATACCTGTCGGTAAGTGTATGCTCTGGGTCATCTATGTACACGTTGTCCCCTAAAAGTAATGTGGCAATGGGATCAAATGTATTCATGGTATCCCACATCCTTTCGTTCTGTTCTGTAAAACCTGCACCGCCGCCAAAGGCAATTTTAAATTTTGAAGGACTTTCTTTTTCTGGAAATGTTACAAATTGATAACGTTGGGAATATGGCTTTCCGTTAATATGAATTTGGTAAGCATAGCTAGTGCTAGGCTGCAAGCCAGACACTTTTACAACCGCTGTATAATCTTTTTCTGCCAATGTTCTGGCGTTGGCAACAATTTTTTGATGGGGCAAAGTATCCGCATCTATGGGATCCAAGGTTACCTTGACCTTTGCCTCTTTGGTGGTACGGACCCAAAAATTGGCAGAATGGTCGGTTACCGACCCTAACAAAGGACCGTGCGCAATGCCCATCTTTTTCTGTTTGATAAACTCTATAAAGGGTTTATAGCTATGTAATTTGGACAACAGGCTACGCGGCCCCACAAAAAAGCGTTCCAAGGGCAAACCATTTTCAACAGCTTTCATTGCAGATTTAAAAGCAAGTTCCAATTGGTCTTGATAGCTATAAGCCAACATTTTTACATAGGCTTTCTCCGCCTGGCTAATTGGACTGTTCTTTCTATGGTTAGGGGTTTCCAAAGCTTCAAAAACATCCTCTATGTTATTACGTGCCAAGGCGCGCATGGCATTTCTAGATGGGTCGTGTTGCGCCCAGCAACCCGTAGCGGCCAAAAAAAGAATCAAGATCACAATAAAATACTTGGGCATTCCATGAACAAGGTAGGACAATACTGTTTCCTGCCCCCCTTTATTTGCAGTTTCAATACACGTCATTGAGCTAGAGGTTTAATTTTAAAAGACCATCGCATAAGGGCATAAAAAATGTTTTGCTTTCAAATTAAGGGAAATTTCTTCCTCCTAAGAAATTTTAAGTATTCATAACCTATAGGGTAGTATAAGTTAAATTTTTTTTGGGGTGTACAACTTCCCATATACTTTGAATGTTGCAAAGTGTCGCTAACCTCACAGCTTTGGACAAAGGCATCGAGGAATCGTTGTATAGGGCATTGCGCTCTTAGGGTATCACAAGCACATCGTTGTAATTAAGATCTTTATCAAAAAGAATACCTAACAAATCCTTCCATAGCCTCATATTCTGCCATTCCCAAGGCATTGAACTTAGCGGCGGTCTCTTTGTTTCGCTGCTGGGCACGTTGCCAAAATTCCCGTTCGTCATTCCCCGGAAACATGGCACTATCTTTTTGGGATTGATGTTTGAAGATGGCATTTATTTTTCTATCCATATCTTTTGGGCCTATGGGAACCACCATTTCCATATCGGATATCCCCCATTCTTGCCATGCCCCCCTATACAACCAAACGTAGCAATCTTGTAACCACTCCGCACCTTCCTCTTTTAGTTTCTTTAAGGATTGGAAAATAATTTGCAGACAAACGCGGTGGGTTCCGTGCGGGTCGGAAAGGTCCCCAGCAGCAAAGATTTGATGGGGTTTTACCTTATTCAACAACGCGCAAGTTATGCTAATATCCTCGTCAGTATGGGGCTTTTTCCTTACCGTTCCCGTTTCATAGAACGGAAGGTTTAAAAAATGGGCATGCTTTTCTTCTACGCCGCAGTAACGGCAAGCGGCCAAGGCTTCCCCTTTACGTATCAACCCTTTATATTCTTGAATCTCCAGATTATCAATTTGTCCCGGTTCTTTTTCCGCCAAAAATTTTCGAGCGTGTTTTAGTTTGGATTCCAAATCCTTATCATTCTTTTGAACATCGGAAGCAAAATCCAAAAAACGGATGACTTCATCATCAAAAACCGCAATATTCCCAGAGGTTTGGTAGGCTATATGGACTTCATGTTCTTGATCCACCAATCGTAATAGCGTACCTCCCATTGAAATTACATCATCATCTGGGTGAGGGCTAAATATCAAGGCTCTTTTAGGGTATGGCGCAGCCCTTTCCGGTCTATTGGAATCATCGGTATTCGGCTTGCCTCCTGGCCAACCTGTAATGGCGGCTTGGAGTTGATTGAATACTTTGAGGTTGATTTGCTCCGCCGACCCTATTTCAGCAACCAAACTACCCATACCATACTCATTATAATCTTCATTGGTCAGCTTTAAAATGGCTTTCCCCAAGGTTTCTGACAACCATATGGTCGCTTTTTTAATGAGCGTATCCTTCCAGCTACATTCACCTACCAGCCATGGTGTTTTTATTCTAGTAAGAAAGGAAGCGGCGGCATGGTCCAAAATGAAATCGCAGTTATCGTGTTTTTGCAAGAAGGTGGCGGGCACCGATTCTTTGATTTCCCCTTCTACGGTATGCTTTATGATTTCAGACTTGCCTTCACCCCACGCCATGAGCATGATTCTTTTTGCCTTCATAATGGTTCCTACACCCATAGTAATGGCAAGCTGGGGTACATTTTCATGACCAAAGAAATCACTTGCGGCATCCAATTTGGTTACACGGTCCAATCGAATCAACCTGGTCGCACTATGTATGGAAGAACCCGGTTCGTTAAAACCAATATGCCCCGTTCTTCCAATCCCTAAAATTTGAATGTCTATTCCCCCGGCCTCCTCTATTCGGCTTTCATAATCTTCACAATGCTTCCTTACACCATCAAGGGAAAGGGTACCATCTGGTATATGTATGTTTTCCTTGGCTATATCTATATGGTCAAACAAATGCTCGTTCATAAAACGGACATAACTATGGATCGAACCGGATGGCATGGGGTAGTATTCGTCCAAGTTAAAGGTGATTACGTTCTTAAAACTAAGCCCTTCCGAGGTATGGAATTTGATCAAATAGTCGTACACCTTTGTAGGGGTGGAACCCGTGGCTAGGCCCAGAACGGCCATGGCACCTTCCTTTTGGCGCTCCCTGATCAATGTGGCTATCTCATTGGCTACATAAAATGACGCACTTTGGGCATCATCATAGACTTGTGTATTTATCTTCTCAAAGGTATTGGTTTCACCCTTACTCCCGGTTTGGTTTTTAGTTGCTGTCATGTTATGTTCGTTGAAACGTAAATATAGCCAATCATGGTTGACGGCTGTCTTAATACTGTTTCCCTGGTAATATACTTAGACTGCGGTATGCCTCCAATGGGCACTCTTGTAATACGTCTAGACCTTTGCAAAATTCAAAAAGTTTAAATGAGTTCACTAAATGAATTATAAAAGGTGTTAAAAAATGGGTCGTTGCTTTTTTTGCTTCAGAAACTATAAAATGCTTTCATAGCATTGGCCACGAACGCTTTTTACAATGAAGTACGCGGAAAAATGAGCCAGCATTTTAGACGCTTTTTGTGGGTCATTTGGTAGTATGCCTTTATAAAAGTCTCTTTAAAATAAAATAACAACATTATAAATCTCCTTACCTAAGGCCGCTTTTCCAAGAGTTCCTTGTAATGCCTTCTTTGTTGCTCAGCGAGCTCCTTGGTAAATTTTAGGTTGTACAATCCTTTTTTTGATTCTGAATATTCAAATTCGGGATTTTTTATGGGCATTTCAGCATCCATATCATTTAACAGAAATTCCAGCCGCTTAGTCAACATATCCCGTTTTTGGGGATTGTTTTTAGCAAGATCGTTTTCCTCTCCCGGATCTTTCAACAAATTGTAGAGCAGGTAAGCACCTTCTTCATCGTTATAAAACCTAATAAGTTTCCAATTATCCTCTACAATGGCCGAATACGGTCCGGAAAAACCGGTATAATGGGGGTAATGGAATATGAGCGGACGCGGATCCAGCTTTTCCTTTTTTGTCAGCAAAGGAAGTAAGTCAACACCATCTACATGTTGTTTTGGCATTACATCCAATCCTGCTGCACTTAAGAGTGTTGGATAAAAGTCCGTTCCTATTACCCGTTCCATACTTACGCCAGGAACAATTCTTTTTGGCCATTTAATGATCAACGGAACACGTACCCCCCCTTCAAAAGAAAAACTTTTACCACCCATCAAAGGATAGTTTGATGTAATATTCCTTAGCGTCAGTCCGCCATTGTCCGAGGT
>CALGQU010000034.1 GCA_937959125.1 uncultured Croceitalea sp. | reverse complement strand
GACGATAACGTTCATATCCTGTTTGACCAGTTCTACCATGGAAGGGTAGTCCGGTTCCGTGATAAAATCATAATAGGCCTCATCACTAAAGACCATTACTTTTTTGCTCAGCGAAGTGCAGAAATCCTTTAGTGTATCCTTCGCTATGATGGTGCCCGTTGGATTATTGGGGTTACAGAGATAGACCATACGCGTCTTTTGGTTGATCCTACGTTCCATGGCTGCCAAATCATGGTTCATGTTTTCATCTACGGGAACACGATGCACATAGGCCCCAAAATTCTCGGAATACCGCATTAAGGCCTGAAAGGTAGGGTCGGCCGCAATAATTTCCCCGCCATCCATGCCATAGGTGGCACCGGCGGCTTTTAAGCCTTCCGTAGAACCCCCGGTAAGGACAATATGCTTTTTGGAAACACCTTCTTTCTCTGCAATCCTGTCCACCAAATCAAAAATCTCCAGATAGGGATACCGACACGCTCGATCAAAACTATGGGTAATGGCAGCCCTAACCCTTTTTGAGGGACCATGGGGATTCTCATTGAAATTTAATTGGGCAATGTGGTTAGGGGTTATGGAACTTTCCCGTATACCGGACATGGCGTTAACGGTTTGCAGACCACCTAATAGGGCAAAACCACTGGAAAATCCGGCGGTTTTTAGCCATTGTCTTCTATCAAAACTCTTCATAACGGTTGGTTTTGAGAAGAAGATACAAAGATTTCGTGTAAACGAAATGGTTTTAGATAACCTTAATGTTAGCTTTTAAGCCTTGGATAATACCTAAGATGTTGTCTACCGTATCCTTTAAATAGAATTTAATGACCATATGGGGAATTCTAATGGTGGTAAACCCATTTTTAAAAGAATGCATGGCTTCTTCTAAATCTTGAATGGCCTGTTCATGGGTGATGAGTTCATAATCCGTGTCAATTTCAATATTGAGCTTAACTCGGGATATGGCGATATCCACGGATTTTTGTCCATCCCACCATTCCAGCATAGGGTTGGCCCCCGCTTCTTTGAGAGCGTAATAGAGTTGTACGGCCTCTAACGGAGTGTTGTTTTCTAGGATTACTTTCTTGATGAGACGCGTATGTCGTTCACAGAGTTCAACACCTAAAGTTTCGGTTGAATTTTTGAACGCATCATAGTCTATAGCTTTATTACAATCTATACATGCCATGTAAGTAGGTCAGTTTTTTCAATTCGGTTGATTTGGGAATATTATAACTTGAACAATTTTTAAATCGTATATGGCATGCCTCCAATTAGGCCGTTTTTTAGATGAAATACATTTTTTTAGATGAAATGCAAGGTGGCTTGTTGGGAAACTGCTATTTTGTGTGGTGAAAAAATTAAAGATGTTTAGAAATATAGGTCCCGGTGTTTTAGTAGCTGCTGCATTTATAGGTCCCGGTACCATCACGGCATGTACTATTGCCGGTGTAGGTTTTGGTTATGCCTTGCTCTGGGCGTTATTGCTGTCCGTTGTGGCAACCATGGTATTACAAGGAATGGCGGCTCGGTTAGGGGTCGTCACCCAAATGGGTTTGGCAGACGTTATTAAATCCCAATTGACATCCAAATGGACAAGGGGACTTGTCATCACCTTAATAATAAGTGCTATTGTCGTTGGCAATGCAGCTTATGAAGCAGGGAATATTGGCGGGGCTACTTTAGGTCTTGAAGCTATTTTTGGAAAAGACTACATCGCTTTTTACCCAATAGTTGTTGGAGGAATCGCATTTTCATTGCTATGGTTTGGAAATTATAAAATCTTGGAAAAGGTGTTTATGTTCCTCATTGGGATAATGAGCCTCTCTTTTTTGATTACGGCGGGCATGACCAAGCCCGATATTATTCCGTTATTAAAAGGACTTTTTGTACCCACCACCCCTACGGATAGTATTTTGACCATTGCAGCACTTGTGGGTACTACGGTGGTTCCTTATAATCTTTTTTTACATGCGTCATTGGTTAGCAAAAAATGGAAAGGTCCCAAAGATCTTAAAAATGTACAATGGGATACTTTGGTTTCCATTGGTATAGGAGGTGTGGTTTCCATGGCAATCGTAGTTGCTGCTGGCGCAATTCCTACCTCATCCGTAGATGGCATTATGGATCTTGTATTGGGTTTAGAACCCTTGTTTGGGGATAAGGCCAGGTATTTTATGGGCACCGGACTTTTTGCCGCAGGCATTACCTCTGCAATAACGGCTCCTTTAGCTACTGCTTTTGTGGCCAGTAGTTGTTTTGGATGGGAGGCCAATTTAAAGGATACTCGATTTAGAGGGGTTTGGATAGCGATATTGGTACTGGGGGTAGGCTTTTTATCCCTGAACATAAAACCCATCGAAGTTATCAAGTTTGCACAGATAGCCAATGGCATTTTACTTCCGGTCATTGCCATCTTATTGGTTTGGATCGTAAATAAAAAGAAAGTCATGGGGCAGTATGCCAATACTATACTACAAAATAGTATTGGGATAGTGATTGTGCTATTGGCGTTACTATTAGGGCTGAAAAGTATTTTTACCGTTTTAGGGATACTATAATGAAGGAGATAACAATAGATATTAATTGTGATGTAGGTGAAGGTGTAGATAACGAGTCGCAATTGATGCCTTTGATAAGCTCATGCAATATTGCTTGCGGCGGACATGCGGGCGATGCTCGCAGTATCAAAGAAGTTACCCTACTGGCAAAAGCCCATCAAGTAAAAATTGGGGCACATCCTAGTTATCCGGATAAGGCAAACTTTGGAAGAATATCCCTTGCCATTTCTGCAGAGGACCTTACTGCAAGTATTACGGAACAACTAGATCTTATGGTCAATACGGTATTGGAATGTGATGCGCCCTTACACCATATTAAACCTCATGGCGCACTTTATAACGATTGTGCAAAGGATGTTGAATTGGCAAAGGTCTTTCTAAACGCTATTTCACCGTACAAGGAAGACATTCTATTATATGTGCCTTTTGGTACTCCCATTGGGGAACTGGCCCAGAAGAAAAGGTTTAAGATCAAAAAAGAAGCCTTTGCAGATAGAAATTATAATCCAGACCTCAGTTTGGTGTCCAGAGGATTACCCAATGCCCTTATTACATCCCCTAAAAATGTACTGAAACATGTGCTGAATATGGTTAAAAATAATGAGGTAATCACCGTTGAAGGAGCAAAAAAGACAGTTAAAGCAGAAACTTTTTGCATTCACGGGGACACGGAAAATGCATTGCTTATATTAACGTATCTTTCCAAAGAATTGCCAAAATACAACATAAGGATAGCAAAGTGAATTCATACCCCATCACCATAAAACCTTTTGGACAGCAAGCTATTCTAATAGAATGGCCCAATAAAGTAGATGAAGGTATTTTGAATACGATTCTAAACTTTAAAAGTGTTTTAAAAAGCAAGTTGTCCACTTCCTATGAATTAGTCCCTGCATATAACTCGTTGACCATTGTTACTAGAACGGAATCCTTGGATTTTCCCAACCTAAAAGAAGAACTGCAAAACTGGTATCAAAGCTTGGATAACGCACCAAACGTAGACCGGTATTTATATAAATTTCCGGTGTGTTATGATTTGGAATTTGGAATAGACTTAAAAGAAGTTTCTATGAAACTGGGGATGTCCGTCCAGGAAATCATTAAAAACCATAGCAGCCATCAATATACCGTATACGGAATAGGGTTCTTGCCAGGTTTTATGTATTTGGGGGGATTGCCTAAAAACTTGGAACTCCCAAGGCGGAGTAACCCTAGGCTAAAGGTAGTTAAAGGGTCGGTTGGCCTTGCGGCGAAGCAAACGGGGATATACCCACAAGATTCCCCAGGGGGTTGGAACATCATAGGAAACTGCCCAATACCCATATTTAATAGTAAAGCAGTAGATCCTTTTATAGTCAACGTGGGGGATAGGGTTCAGTTTGTGCCCATTTCCAAAGATGCCTACAAACTTCATAAGATAGAAGGTGAAGTAGGGATTTTTTCACCGGAAAAAACCTTACTACATGATTAAAGTTTTAAAATCGGGTTTTTTTACGACGATACAAGATGCAGGGCGTTTTGGATTTAGGAATAAAGGGGTGCCCATTTCAGGAGCCATGGACGGTCGCGCATTGGATAAGGCCAACTTTTTGTTGGAAAACGAAAGTGATGCCGCGGTTCTGGAAATTACGATGACGGGACCCACCCTTCTTTTTGAGGAGCCTACCTATATCTGTTTAACCGGAGCTGAGTTATCGGCTACCTTAAATAACGAGCCCATTGCTACCTATAAAGTGCAGAAGGTGCGTAAAGGTGATATTCTTTCTTATGGAAGGTTGGAGTATGGGTTTAGGGCATATCTGGCCGTCAAAGGTGGTATTCAGAGCCAGGCAGTAATGGGCAGCAGGTCACATTTTTATCCAATAACTGCCCAAAGGTGTATTCAGGAGCGTCAAGAGCTACCTTTTGTACCTACAAAAAGCTATGATCCCAAAATCCCTGAAATTAAGATTGAGACGTATTCAGGGCAAAAAGAAATTTTGGTATACAAAGGACCGGAATTTGATTGTTTGGAAACGCCCAGCCTTCAACGTTTATTTGAAGAAGACTTCACCATTGCCAAAGAGAATAACCGAATGGGTTATCAAATAAAGGAACCTTTGGAAGCCTGTAATTTTCAAATGCTCACCTCTGCCACGGTGCCGGGAACAGTACAAGTTACCCCTTCTGGGAAGCTCATTATTCTAATGAAAGATGGACAAACTACGGGCGGATATCCTAGGGTATTGCAATTAACGGCAGAGGCCATTGCCATACTGGCCCAAAAAAAATCAGGGGATACCATTAAATTCCTGTTGCAACCGTAATTATTGATTGCGCTTTTCTTTTTTTTGAAAAGTAACCGAATAGGTTTACCCTGCGTTTAAACCATTATAAGAAGAGTAATGATTGCCAGTGTCATTATTAACATTCCCAAAAGGGAATGATACTGTCTTTTACCTTGTAAAAAAAGCCTGTAACGTAAATGGTACAGGCTTTTTTAGTTGCTATACAAAAGAATTGAATATGGTAATTTAAAATAAACTAAATGTCTGATTTACAGATTTTTAATCCAAACACAATTTAAATGGATTTAGCCATGTGCCAACTGTTAAAATTATTAGCCTGTTTAAACAGCTATCTTTGGTTAGATAGGCTATTACAAGGGCCTCAATACACTATAGGATAGATATGGAACTGAACAAATACAGTAAAAACGTAACCCAAGACCCAACACAACCTGCAGCACAGGCTATGTTGTATGCCATAGGTTTTAAGGATGAAGATTTTCTTAAGCCTTTGATAGGTATTGCCAGCACCGGATACGAAGGTAACCCGTGTAACATGCATCTCAATGATTTGGCAAAATTGGTCAAGGAAGGGGTAAATTCTAGGGAAACCGTCGGGCTTATTTTCAATACTATAGGGGTAAGTGACGGTATTTCTATGGGAACCCCGGGAATGCGCTTTTCACTACCATCTAGGGACATCATTGCAGATTCCATGGAAACCGTGGTCCAAGGGATGTCGTATGACGGATTGGTTACGGTTGTGGGATGTGATAAAAATATGCCCGGTGCATTGATGGCCATGATCCGTTTGAACAGACCTTCCATATTGGTCTATGGCGGAACCATAGCGTCCGGTTGCCACAATGATAAAAAATTGGATATTGTTTCCGCTTTTGAAGCTTGGGGAGAAAAAGTCGCCGGGACCATGGAGGAGAAGGAATACAAAAGCGTTATCAGAAAATCCATTCCAGGGGCAGGTGCCTGTGGGGGCATGTATACGGCAAACACCATGGCGTCGGCTATAGAGGCCCTGGGTATGTCCTTGCCTTACAATTCTTCCAACCCCGCGATAAGCGACAATAAGGAGACAGAGTGCCTGGCAGCTGGCAAACAGATGCGAACACTTATTGAAAAGGATATTAAACCCTTGGATATCGTTACTAGAAAATCCTTGGAGAATGCCATACGATTGGTAACCATTATGGGTGGCTCTACCAATGCGGTACTCCATTTCTTGGCCATTGCAAGAGCTGCGGATATTGAGTTCACACTTCAAGATTTTCAACATATAAGTGATACCACCCCTTTTATTGCCGATTTAAAGCCAAGCGGTAAGTACTTAATGGAAGACGTACATCGGGTAGGTGGAATTCCAGCAGTGTTAAAATACCTTTTAAAAAATGGGTTGCTTCATGGCGATTGTATGACGGTCACCGGAAAAACCTTAGCAGAAAACCTTACCGATGTGCCCGATTTAGAGGAAGGCCAAGATGTCATCATGCCATTGGACAAGCCTATTAAAGCAACGGGACATTTAAGGATGCTTTACGGCAACCTAGCTAAAAATGGTTCGGTAGCTAAGATTACCGGCAAAGAAGGATTGGTGTTTAAAGGAACCGCCAAAGTATTCGATAGTGAGTATGACGCCAATGACGGCATACGTACCGGTTTGGTCAAGAAAGGGGATGTTGTGGTCATTAGGTATGAAGGGCCAAAGGGTGGACCGGGAATGCCAGAAATGCTAAAACCTACGGCCGCCATTATGGGAGCCGGTTTGGGTAAGGACGTTGCCTTGATTACCGATGGTCGTTTTTCCGGAGGGACGCATGGTTTTGTGGTAGGACATATTTCCCCAGAAGCCCAAGAAGGCGGCGTTATCGGTCTGGTAAAGGATGGCGATATCATTACCATTGATGCAGAAACAAACGCCATTAATGTTGAAGTATCCGATGAAGAATTGGCAAAGCGAAAAGAAGCATGGGTACAACCACCGTTAAAGTTTAGTAAAGGGGTCTTGTACAAATATGCAAGGTCGGTATCGTCTGCAGCCCAAGGCTGTGTAACGGACGAATTTTAAAAAGAGTTAAGATATTTTCAAATATCTAAAATATAATAAATGAAAGCGGGGCGAATTGGAAAAGAAAAAAGTACAATACGCTGTTTTGAACCCAACGCTAGATTATGGAAACAGTAAAAGAAAATAGGGGAGCGGCAGCCCAAGCCAAAACAACGGAGAAAAAGTTAAAAATAACGGGTGCGGAAGCCATCATCCATTGTTTATTGAAGGAAGATGTGGATTTGTTATACGGCTATCCCGGTGGGGCCATCATGCCCGTCTATGATGAATTGTATAAGTTCCAGGACAAGCTCACCCATATCCTTACCAGACATGAGCAGGGTGCTACCCATGCAGCACAAGGGTATGCAAGGGTGTCAGGTCGTGTTGGTGTCGCTATGGCCACCTCTGGACCGGGCGCAACCAATTTGGTCACCGGATTGGCGGATGCCCAAATAGATTCCACACCCATGGTATGCATTACTGGGCAGGTGCCCAGGCATTTGCTGGGTTCGGATGCCTTTCAAGAAACGGATATCATTGGTATTTCTACTCCTGTTACCAAATGGAACTATCAAATAACCAAAGCTTCGGAAATACCGGAGATTATGGCCAAAGCCTTTTACATAGCAAAATCAGGCAGGCCCGGACCTGTGCTTATTGACATTACCAAAAACGCCCAGTTTGAGGAAATGGATTTTTCATATGAAAAATGTACCGGGGTACGGAGTTACATCCCTTCTACCAAACCTGATCAAGATGCCCTTAAAGACGCCGCAGAATTGATAAACAATGCAAAGAAACCCTACATTGTTTGGGGACAAGGCATTATATTGGGTGAAGCAGAAGAAGAATTGAAAGCCCTCATCGAAAAAGCAGGGATTCCTGCTGCTTGGACAATTATGGGCGAATCCGCTATCCCTACGGACCATCCATTAAATGTAGGCATGGTGGGTATGCATGGCAATTATGGCCCTAATGTGTTGACCAACGAATGCGACGTTCTTTTGGCCATAGGCATGCGTTTTGATGACCGTGTTACGGGAAGATTGGAAGATTATGCCACCCAAGCCAAAGTGATTCATTTTGAAATTGATCCAGCTGAAGTCAATAAAAATGTAAATGCGGATGTTGCCGTTCTAGGGAATGCAAAGGAAACCCTGGCGGCCTTGTTGCCCTTGATCAACACCAACAATCACGAATCCTGGCACCAAGAATTTAAGGCCAAGGACAAGATTGAATTTGATACCGTGATTAAAAATGACATCCATCCTTCCAAGGAAGGGTTGACTATGGGAGAGGTCATAGAAGAAATTAATATCGCTTCCAAGTCCAATGCGGTCATCGTTACGGATGTGGGACAACATCAAATGATTGCCTGTAGGTATGCCAAATTTGCACAGACCAAAAGTAACATTACTTCTGGCGGACTGGGAACCATGGGGTTTGCCCTACCAGCGGCCATTGGCGCCAAAATGGGTGCTATGGATAGGGAAGTAGTTGCCATTATTGGCGATGGCGGGTATCAAATGACCATTCAAGAACTTGGTGTTATTCATCAGCATCAGGTACCCGTTAAAATTGTGGTGTTGAATAACGATCATTTGGGTATGGTTCGCCAATGGCAAGAGCTGTTTTTTGATAGGCGCTATGCGTCTACGGTCATGGTCAATCCAGATTTTGTAAAAATTGCGGAGGGCTACCATATTGAGGCCAAACGGGTTTCGGAACGTAAGGATCTAAAAACCGCGGTCCAGGAGATGATCGCATCGGACAAGCCTTATTTCTTAGAAGTCAAAGTGGAAAAAGAAGATAATGTTTTCCCTATGATTCCTTCTGGGGCCGCCGTTTCAGAAATCAGGCTTAAATAACTATTACATCAGCTAAAAAGTTTACGCAATGGATGAAAAAAAGTGGTTTACCATATCCGTTTATTCAGAAAATAATGTCGGACTGTTAAATAGGATATCAGGAATATTTTTAAAGCGACATATTAATATAGAGAGCTTAAATGTTTCCAAGTCGGAAATAGACGGTGTTTCAAAATTCACTATTGTAGTACATACTACTTTAAAATGGGTAAACAATATCGTAGGGCAATTGGAAAAACAGATCGAAGTTATCAAAGCCTTTTACCATACGGATGATGAGACCATCTATCAAGAATCCGCATTGTTCAAAATCGCATCCAATCTTTTGTTTGATGAACGGCAGATACAGAACATTATCAAGGAAAGCAACTCACAGATCGTAACGGTCTCCAGGAACTTTTTTGTTTTGGCAAAAAGCGGAAGAAGGTTCGAAATTGATGAAATGTACGAACAGTTAAAACCCTTTGGTATCATGCAGTTTGTTCGTTCTGGACGCATTTCCGTATCTAAAGATGAAATGCCGATTACCGCATTATTACAAGAATTTCAACAATAAGCAATCATTTAATAAACATAAAGAGAACACAAAATGGCAAATTATTTTAATACGCTATCATTAAGAGATCAATTGACGCAGTTGGGAAAATGTAGATTTATGTCATCTTCTGAATTTGCTGATGGTGTAACTGCCTTAAAAGGAAAAAAAATAGTAATCGTAGGCTGTGGGGCCCAAGGGTTGAACCAAGGATTGAATATGAGGGATTCCGGTTTAGATATCTCTTACGCCCTTAGGGACGCTGCCATTTCAGAAAAAAGGCAATCCTTTATAAATGCTTCAGAGAATGGATTCACGGTAGGAAATTACCAAGAGTTGATTCCCAATGCGGATTTGGTCATCAATCTAACGCCGGACAAACAGCATACCGCTGTGGTAGGTGCTGTAATGCCCTTAATGAAACAAGGAGCTACCTTATCCTACTCCCATGGATTCAATATCGTAGAGGAAGGAACAGAAGTGCGTAAAGACCTAACGGTAATTATGGTGGCTCCCAAAAGTCCGGGATCTGAAGTACGGGAGGAGTACAAGCGTGGTTTTGGTGTTCCAACGCTTATAGCCGTACATCCAGAAAATGATCCAGAAGGAAAAGGGCTGGCCCAAGCGAAAGCCTATGCTGTTGGAACAGGTGGCCATAGGGCCGGTGTATTGGAATCTTCTTTTGTAGCAGAGGTAAAATCTGACCTTATGGGGGAACAAACCATTTTATGTGGGCTCTTACAAACCGGTTCCATCCTTTGTTTTGATAAGATGATTGAAAAAGGAATTAACGCTGGCTATGCATCTCGATTGATACAATACGGTTGGGAAACCATTACGGAAGGAATGAAATACGGGGGGATTACCAATATGATGGACCGTTTGTCCAATCCAGCAAAAATAAAAGCATTTGAACTGTCAGAAGAACTAAAAGACATTATGCGTCCCTTGTTCCAAAAGCATATGGATGATATTATGACCGGACATTTCTCCAAAACTATGATGGAGGACTGGGCAAATGATGACAAGAACCTATTGACTTGGCGCGCTGCAACAGGCGAAACCGCTTTTGAAAAGACTCCTGCAGGCGACATGGAAATTTCTGAACAGGAGTTTTATGACAATGGTGTACTTATGGTCGCTATGGTGAGGGCGGGCGTAGAATTGGCATTTGAGTCCATGACGGAATCTGGAATTATAGGGGAATCAGCTTACTATGAGTCCCTGCATGAAACACCACTGATTGCCAATACCATTGCCAGAAAGAAATTGTTTGAAATGAACCGTGTGATATCCGATACCGCTGAATATGGCTGTTATCTGTTTGACCATGCCTGTAAACCCTTGTTAGCGGATTTTATGAAAGGAATGGATACGGACGTTATTGGAAAAGCTTATGGCGAAGGGAATGAAAACGGAGTGGACAATGCAAAACTTATTACCGTAAACCGTGCCCTAAGGGAACACCCTGTTGAAATAGTAGGTGCCCGATTGCGGGAGTCCATGACGGCTATGAAACCGATAGTTTAAACCAAGAATTACAAGAAAATCCCTGAACCTTTCAGGGATTTTTTATTGGGGCCGCCAAGGGGTATACGACCCGTAGGCATGCCTAGAAATTAAAATTTGTCACTGTAACTATCCTGGGGGCATGCCCTAAGGTTGGTTTACCAAAAACAACAACGATGAACACTGGGAACGACATACCAAAAGAATTTATGATTACGGAAACCATTGACCAAAAAACCTATTTGGTGAATGGCGAATTAAAGACATGGAACGGAAATACAACGGATGTTTATTCCACCATCTCCTCTACGCCGGACTATAAACATACGCACTTAGGAAGTGTGCCGGATATGGGTGAACCAGAGGCCTTGGATGCTTTGGATGCTGCCTTAAAAGCCTATGATCAAGGGCAAGGCGTATGGCCAACCATGAAGGTAAAGGATAGAATTGCCTGTATGGAGCAGTTTGTTGCCAAAATGGAAGAAAAGCGGGAGATAATTGTCAAACTATTGATGTGGGAAATTGGAAAATCCTTAGCAGATTCCGGAAAGGAATTTGACCGTACGGTAGAATACATTTATGATACCATAGAAGAATATAAGGATTTGGACAGAAATAGTGCCAAGTTCCAGAAACATCAAGGGGTGTATGCACATATCCGTCGTGGTCCTTTGGGGGTTGTACTCTGTTTGGGACCTTATAACTATCCCTTGAATGAAACTTTTGCTTTACTGATCCCAGCAATCATTATGGGGAATACGACCATTTTTAAACCCGCCAAACATGGCGTACTATTGATTACGCCTTTATTGGAAGCTTTTCAAAGCTGTTTTCCTAAAGGGGTAGTCAATATTTTGTTCGGGAGGGGTAGGGCCGTAGCAGCACCCATAATGAAAACGGGAAAAGTAGATGTCTTGGCCTTGATTGGAAACAGTAAGTCTGCCAATGCCTTACAGGATCAACACCCAAAAAGCAATAGGTTGCGTTTGGTGTTAGGCTTGGAAGCCAAAAATCCGGCAATAATACTGCCGGATGCCGATCTGGACCTTACCGTATCCGAAGTAATTGCAGGAACGACCTCATTTAATGGACAGCGTTGTACCGCGCTTAAAATTGTATATGTACATGAAGATATCAAAGACGAATTTTTAAAGCGTTTTTCTACGCAAATCGATGCCTTAAAATTTGGTAATCCATGGGAAGAGGGCGTAAAGTTGACCCCACTACCAGAACCTGGGAAACCTACTTATATACAGGAATTATTGGATGATGCACAGGCGAAAGGAGCAAGCGTCCAAAATGAAAAAGGAGGACAGCAAAGTGATAATTATATTTGGCCTGCTGTGGTATACCCCGTAAATAAAGAGATGCGTGTATATCAAGAAGAGCAGTTTGGACCCATTGTACCCGTAGTTTCCTTTACGGACATTGCCCAACCCTTGGATGATATGGCAGAGAGTAACTATGGGCAGCAAGTAAGTCTTTTTGGGAAAGATGTGTATACCCTATCCCCCTTGATCGACACCTTGGCCAATTTAGTCTGTAGGGTGAACTTGAACAGTTCTTGCCAACGTGGCCCAGATGTTTATCCTTTCACGGGAAGAAAAGACTCCGCACAGGCGACCTTAAGTGTTCATGATGCCTTGCGTTCTTTTTCCATTAGAACATTTGTTGCTTTTAAGGACAATGATTTGAACAATGAAACTATAGAACAGTTGTTGGATGCCAAGGTTAGCAACTTTTTAAGTACGGACTATATTTTGTAGTCTCCAAAGATATTTTTTAAAGAAAGTATTGAAATCAAAAAAGCCTTAACCAATACGCGGGTTAAGGCTTTTGCTATTTTTGGAGTGTTATGTCAAAAACTAAAGGTTTTTGGCTAGCCAATCCCCAACCTCACTGGTTTTATAGGCCTTGGCGCCATCGGCTAAATCTTCCGTAACAACGCCTTCTGCCAGGGATTTGTTCACCACCGCCCTAATGGCTTGGGCTTCCTCGGCTAAATCAAAATCCTCGAACATCATGGCTGCGGATAGTATCGTTGCTAAAGGATTGGCAATATCCTTGCCCGCTGCCTGCGGGTATGACCCATGAATAGGTTCATACAATTTTGTTTTTTTTCCAACGGAGGCTGAAGGCATTAATCCCATGGAACCGGAAATTACTGAGGCTTCATCCGTTAAGATATCACCAAAGAGATTTTCGGTAATCAGTACATCATAATCGTTGGGCCATTGTACCAGTCGCATGGCAACGGCATCTACAAATTCGTAAGAAACCGAAACTTCTGGGTATTCTTTTTCCATGGCTTGTACGGTTTCACGCCATAATCGGGAAGATTCCAAAACGTTGGCCTTGTCCACGCAACACAATTTTTTGGAACGCCTCATGGCCAGTTCAAATCCTTTTCTTGCCAGACGTTCCACCTCGTTTCTGTGATAGGTACAGGTGTCGTATGCAGTTTCCCCATCATTCAACCTACCACGTTCCCCAAAATAGATTCCGCCGGTCAATTCCCTAAGGAAAACAAGATCCGTACCTTCTATCCGTTCCCTTTTTAAGGGTGATTTCTCTATCAGTGATGGAAAGGTAAACGTAGGTCTTACATTGGCGAACAATTCCAATTTTTGACGCATTTTTAAAAGCCCTTGTTCTGGGCGGACTTTGGCTGAAGGATCATTGTCGAACCTTGGATGCCCAATAGCACCAAAGAGTACGGCATCTGCCGCTTCGCATACGGCATGGGTTTCATCTGGGTAGGGTTCCCCAACGGCATCTATGGCCGCAGCACCTGTCAAAGCTGGGGTCCAATTGATTTCATGCTTGAATTTGGCCGCAACGGCATTGGATACTTTTACGGCCTGATCCACAACTTCTGGACCTATTCCATCTCCTGCCAATACGGCGATATTTAATTTCATAGTGTACTTTTACGTTAGTAGTATTTTTTGGCTAAATAAGGTTTAACATTTTTTCGGTTGCCTTAATGGCAGATACGGTTTGATCGGAATCCAACCCCCTCGAGGTAAATTCCTTACCATCCAATTCCCAAGTAATTACGGTTTCACAAAGCGCATCAGAATTACTCCCTGGTGGTATACGGACGGCGTAATCGACCAAAACGGGAAGCGCAATCTTTTCTGCATCATATACCTTTGCCAGTGCGTTCATAAAGGCATCATACTGGCCGTCCCCTTGGGCGTTCGCTTCAAACGTTTTCCCATCGATCTCAACGGAAAGGGTAGTGGACGGCATCAATCCTTTGGCATGGGTGAGCACATAGGAATTTACAAAAACCCGTTGTTTATGGGCATTGGAATCCAGAACATCCGAAATGATAAAAGGGAGGTCATCCTTGGTAACCCGTTCTTTTTTATCCCCTAATGAAATAATCCTTTCCGTAACCTTTTTAAGCTCATCGTTATTTAAGGTAAGTCCCAGTTCTTGGAGGTTTTTTTGGATGTTTGCCTTACCTGACATCTTTCCTAGGGCATATTTACGCTTTCTTCCAAAGCGTTCTGGCATTAAATCACTAAAATAAAGGTTCTTTTTACTATCCCCATCGGCATGTATACCCGCAGTTTGCGTAAAAACGCTGTCACCCACAATGGGTTTGTTGGCTGGGATACTGATGCCTGTAAAAGCAGAGACCAACTTGCTAACTTTATACAATGCTTTTTCGTTGATCTTGATCTCAACTTCTGGCATAAAATCATTGATGACCGCAATAGTACTGGCCATTGGTGCATTTCCAGCACGTTCCCCCATACCATTAACCGTAAGGTGTAAGCCCTTACAGCCAGCTTTTACCGCTTCCATGACGTTGGCTACACCAAGATCATAATCGTTATGGCCATGAAAATCAAAATGTAGGTTGGGATACTTTGTAATGATCTCCTCAAGAAAAGCAAAAGTTTCCGTATGGGTAAGGATACCCAGGGTATCCGGTAATAAAATCCGTTTTACGGGTTGCGTAGCCAAGAAATCCAAAAATTGGAAAACGTAAGCTTTGGAATTTCGCATACCATTACTCCAATCCTCCAAGTAAACATTGTTAATTATCCCTTGGGAGGTAGCTGAAGAAAATACCGCGGCAATTTCTTCAAAATGTTGTTCGGGCGTTTTTTTTAATTGATGGGTAAGGTGGTTGATGGACCCTTTTGTCAATAGATTCTGGGTTTTTGCACCAGCTTGTTCCATCCAATCCAAGGATACGCCACCGTCTACAAAGGTCAGCACTTCAACACATTCCAAAAAACCTGTTTTTGTAGCCCATTTGGTAATTTCTTGTACTGCTTTCAGTTCCCCTTCGGAAACTCGGGCAGAGGCCACTTCAATGCGATCTACTTTCAGTTCTTCCAAGAGTAATTTGGCAAGTGTCAATTTTTCCGAAGCGGAAAAAGATACTCCGGAAGTCTGCTCACCATCCCTTAGGGTGGTATCCATGATTTCCAACCTTCGTTTCATTTTTAGGTTCCCTTTAAACGGTTTTCAACCTTGGATTAGAGTGGCGTGTTTGCAGCAAAATCTTGGATATCGTTTTTGATGTTCAATAGGTAGTCAATATCATCAAAACCATTCGTCATATTGTTTTTCTTGTATTCATTGATGTCAAAAGACTCACTTTCCCCGGTTGTGGTAATCGTAACCTTTTGATTGGGAAGGTCAACGACGAACTCCGTCTTCGGATCTTTTTCGACCGCAGCAAATATTTTTTGAAGAAAATCTGCACTCACCTGAACGGGAAGTACGCCAATGTTTAAGCAATTATTTCTAAAGATATCGGCAAAAAAGCTTGAGACCACGCAACGGAAACCGTAATCATAAACAGCCCATGCGGCATGTTCCCTAGAAGAACCGGACCCAAAGTTTTTACCTCCAACCAAGATTTGGCCTTTGTATCTTGGGTTGTTCAAGACAAAATCCGTTTTTGGCGTATTGTCTTGATGGTAGCGCCAATCCCTAAACAGGTTATCCCCAAACCCTTTGCGTTCGGTAGCTTTTAAGAATCGAGCGGGAATTATTTGATCCGTATCCACATTTTCTATGGGTAACGGGACTGCGGTAGATGTAAGTATATTGAATTTATCGTATGCCATTTTAAAAGTGTTTTATAGTTGGTAGGTACTACGCCATTTCAATTTCCATAAGTTCCCTTGGGTCGGTCACTTTTCCGGTGACCGCTGCCGCCGCCGCAACTAGGGGACTGGCCAAAATGGTTCTTGATCCAGGTCCTTGTCTTCCTTCAAAATTCCTATTGGACGTACTTACCGCCAATTTTCCCGGCGGTATTTTATCTTCGTTCATGGCCAAACAGGCAGAACAGCCCGGTTCCCTAAGTTCAAAACCGGCTTCCGTTAGGATATCCAAAATACCCTCTTTGCGAATAGCCGCTTCTACTTTATGTGAGCCTGGCACTAACCAAGCTGTAACGTTATCCGCTTTTTTCCTTCCTTTTACAATGGAGGAAAATGCCCTAAAATCTTCAATACGACCGTTGGTACAACTACCTAGAAAAACAAAGTCGATAGGTTTACCTTTCATACTTTCCCCTTCTTTAAAATCCATATACTTTAAGGATTTTTCATAGGTAGCGACACCACCTTGTACCGCATTTGACATTGGAATGTCATTGGAAATCCCCATTCCCATTCCAGGGTTGGTACCGTATGTAATCATGGGTTCTATTAAGGAACCATCAAAATTTAATTCTTTATCAAAAGTGGCCCCTTCATCCGTATATAGCGTATTCCAGTAGGCCATTGCCTTATCCCATGCAGCTCCTTTTGGGGTAAATTCCCTTTCCTTGATATAATCGAAGGTTTTTTCGTCTGGGGCGATCATGCCTCCACGAGCACCCATTTCAATACTAAGGTTGCAAACGGTCATGCGACCTTCCATGGACATATTTCTGAAAATCTCACCGGAATATTCCACAAAATAGCCTGTTGCACCAGAAGTCGTCAATTTGGAGATAATGAATAAAGCCACATCTTTGGGAGTAACACCCACACTAAGTTTTCCGTCAATATTAATACGCATTCTCTTGGGCTTTGGCTGCATAATGCATTGTGTAGCGAGCACCATTTCTACTTCTGAGGTACCTATACCAAAAGCAATTGCCCCAAAAGCACCATGGGTAGACGTATGGGAATCCCCACACACAATGGTGGCTCCAGGTTGTGTAATCCCATACTCAGGACCTACTACGTGCACAATGCCATTCTTTTCGTGTCCCAACCCCCAATACGAAATACCGTGTTCTTTTGAGTTCTCTTCCAGTGCCTTTAGCTGATTGGCGGACAAAGGGTCCTCAACAGGTAAATGTTGGTTGATGGTTGGCGTATTGTGATCGGCGGTAGCAAAGGTGCGTTGGTTATAAAGTACCCCAATACCCCTGTTTTTGAGACCTAAAAAAGCCACGGGGCTGGTCACCTCATGAATCATGTGGCGGTCAATGAAAAGAACATCCGGACCGTTTTGTATTTGATGGACAACGTGGGAATCCCAAACTTTGTCAAACAGTGTTTTTCGTGTACTCATAATATGATAAGAATTCTAGCTTTCAAAACTAAACATCTAGGGCTCTTACAAGAAATAACAACATCCAAAATTACGATGTTCAACGTACAAAAACCACGGAATACTATTCATTTTCTTTCATAAAGTACTTTACCCCACTTGTTCATGTATTGCAAACAAACCATTCTTTTTTTGTTGTAAACCAAAGAACCACTATTTTTTGCTTGTTCGTAGGAAGTAAAAGGGGGCGTCCGCAACATTAGTCGTATTTTTTTGTTATCTTAATATAGGTCCAACAATGGTAAGAATAAGGATAGTTTTTATATTTTTGTAGAATTACAAAACCTGTAGGAAAAATAGCAGGACCTCTAAGTTTGAGTTCATGGGAAATAAGTTGAAACGGATTCATGTTCTTTATTTGCTTTTGTTTTTAGCAAATGGTCTTTGTTATGCCCAACGTTCAGAGATTGATAGTCTAAAGCAAATCCTTTTGGAGAAGGAGCTTTTTTCAGAGGCTTACCAAAAAGATACTTCGTATATCAACACCCTTAATGATTTAGCTTTTAAATATATTTTTTTTGATATCGATAGTACATATCTCTTGGCTGATAAGGCCCTTAAAATGGGAAAGGCGATCGATTTTAACAAAAGCATATCAAAATCTTTGCTCAATAAGGGTATCTATTATTCTGAAAAAGGGGAAAGCGATGAAGCGATTGTCCTCTACGAACAAGCATTGGACAAAGCCAAGATTGATAACAATTTTGGACTTTTGTTCGACATAAGGAACAATCAGGGTCTTGAATATGCCCTTAGAGGGGAATATTATAAATCTCTTGAGATTCATTTAGAAGGCCTTGAACTGGCAAAATTTCAAAACAATGCAAAGAACATTTCCTCTGCCTACAACAATATTGGAAGCCTGTTCAGCGTACAAGGTGAGTATGAAGTAGCCTTGGAATACCAGAAAAAGTTTTTTGAATACGCAAAAAAAGCGAATGACACCTATTTTATAGGTGTTGCTTATGTAAACTTGTCCCTTAATTATACGCGAGCCGAAAAGTTAGCAGAAGCAAAAAAAACAATAGAAGAAGGCAAGGCCTATTTTAAAAAACACGGTTATAACTTTTTATTGGGACAATTGTACGTCTTTGAAGCTGTCCTTTTAAACAAAACCAAAAAATACGATTTGGCATACGAATCGGCTAAAAAAAGTATTGACTTTTTGACCAACGCGAACAAGTCCCAAATAAATTTTTCAACCCGTTACAGGTTAATGGCCGAGATTCTTATGAACCAAAAAAAGTTTGAAGAGGCATTGCCCTATGCAAAAAAAGCGTACAACATTGCTAAAAGCACCAACGATCTAAAAGCATTGGCCTCTACTTCTGAAACACTCTATAAATACGCCAAATCAAAGGGTACCACTACGGAGACCCTTATGTATTTGGAAGAGTTTAAAAAACACTCGGATTCTCTCTTTAACAGTCAGAACAGGAACGGTATTTTATTGTTGAAATCGAAACGGGATTTTGAAAAAAAACAAAGTGAGCTTGAGGCTGAAAATGATAAAATCCTTTTGTCAAAACAAAATAAGATCAACACGGCATTGATAGTGATCATTATCCTACTTTGTACCTTGATTCCCTTATATTTAAAACACCGCGAACTAAATTCTTTAAACCATAGAATTACGGAAAAATCCATATTGCTGGAAAGCCGGGAGAAAGAACTGGTAAAATCAAACAATACCAAGGACAAGTTATTTTCAATAATAGGGCATGATCTTAAGGGACCTATAGATTCTTTAAGGCTATTGTTGAGTATGCATCAGAAAAAAGAGGTTAGCGATGAGGAGTTTTTGGAGTTTTCGCCTAAACTTAATAAGGATGTTAGTTCTGTATTCTTTACCCTTACCAATTTATTGAACTGGGGAAAATCCCAAATGAAGGGCGAAGTGTTGCAGAAGAAGAACTTTGCCGTAAAGCCTTTGGTTAGGGATGTTATGAACTTCTTGGAATCCACTAGTATCTCAAAACAGCTCCATCTTCTTAATGAAATTGAAAGAGAGGTCGAGGTTTATGCGGATCGTAACCAAATTGATATCGTCATCCGTAATATCTTAAGTAACGCCATAAAATTTACCCCTGCCAAAGGAACGATAAAAATCATTTCCCAGGACTTTGAAAACAAATACCGCATCAGCATCATTGATAATGGTATAGGTATGGATCTCAAGACAGCGGAAAGGGTTTTAGATCCTACCGAAACATATACCACCTATGGCACGGCCAATGAAAAAGGAACAGGGCTAGGGCTCATTTTATGTAAAGAATTGGTAGAGAAAAATAAAGGTGAGATTTGGGTAGAAAGCACCTTGGGCAAGGGTAGTACCTTTCATATTTTACTTCCAAAAGCAAAGACACCGGGCAAAATTCTAAAAGCGGTTTAGCAGTGCCATGTTTTTAGTTTGCCGTGCGGGTGATTGGTTTTCTTTTATACCTTTAACAAACTAAATAAAAGAATAGGCTTTTGTTCAAGGTATCGGTTTTTGAAAACGTTGTTCCGTGTTGCATTATCATGGTTTTCGTTACCGGTTTTTCGCAAACAAAAGAAATAGATAGTCTGGAGAAAGAGCTGTTGGATAAGAAAGCCAATATCCTTGAATATCAAAAAGACACTTCTTTTATAAATAGCCTTAACAGCCTTGCCTATCAATATGTAAGCATCAATATTGACAGTACCAAAGCAATTGCGGATAAAGCCTTGGAATTGGCTAAAATCATTGACTATGATAGGGGTATTGCCAGATCATTATTCCATAAAGGCATTTATTTTTCGGAAATAGGACAGGGAAACAAGGCCTTTGTGCACTATGAAGAAGCCCTAAAAATAGCTTTGGTAGGTGGGGATGCCCATTTGTTATTTGATATCCGTAACAATCAAGGTATTGAATACCGCCTACGCGGTGATTTTGACAAGTCCCTTGAGCTGCTGCTAGAAAATTTGAAATTGGCCAGAAGTAGGGATGATCCAAGGGATATTTCTTTTGCCTGTTCCAATATTGCCAATTTATTTGCGCTACAGGAAGAGTATGAAATTGCCCAACCTTATTATGAGGAGGCATTTAAAGCGGCAACACGCACCAAAGAGGACTACCCTATAGGCATTACCATGCTAAACTTGGCTTTTGTATATGTTGAAAGTGGAAGAACGGAACAAGCAAAACAACAGCTAAAAAAATGTAAAGCGTTCTTTGAGGAACATGGGTCCAATTATCTATGGGGAGAAATCTACTTATATGAAGCACGTTTCCATTACAACAATGAACAATATGGACTTGCTTATGATTCAATGCTAAAGAGTTTCGACTTTTTGGATGAATCCAACGATTCCCAAATTAATTATGCGTTACGTTACCAAATGATGGCAGATATTCTTTTAAAGAGTAAAGCATATGACCAAGCTTTGGAATATGCGGAAAAAGCATATAGCATAGGAAAAAACACCAATGATTTAAGAGGCGTCACTTATGCCTCGCAAACCTTATACAAGTACCATAAAGTCATGGGTTCTAGTGTAAATTCCCTGTTATATCTGGAAGATTTTAAAAAGCATTCCGACTCCCTTTACAATACTCAAAACAAAAACGGAATACTGTTAATGCAGGCACGGTCCGATTTTGAAAAAAAACAGGCTGAGTTAAAAGCGATAAATGATAAGAACCTATTGGCAAAGCAAAACAAGATAAATACCGCCATATGGATTATCCTTATTTTGTTGGCCACCTTGATTCCGCTTTATGTCAAACATCGAAAACTGGGTTTTTTAAATAGGAAGATAACGGAGAAATCAAAGTTGTTGGAGAATAGGGAAGTTGAGTTGGTTAATTCCAATACTACCAAAGGCAGGTTATTTTCCATCATAGGCCATGATCTTAAGGGGCCAATAGATTCCTTACGTTTATTGCTTGACATGCACCAGAAAAAGGAGATTACGGATATGGAATTCCTTGAGTTTTCACCAAAACTCAATAAAGATGTAAGTTCGGTGTTCTTTACGCTCACTAATCTGCTAAACTGGGGAAGATCTCAAATGGAAGGTGATTTTTTAGCACAAAAAAACTTTCACGTAAAACCATTGGTAAAGGACGTAATACGTTTTCTAGAAGCTGCCATTGAAGCAAAGCAGCTACAGGTATTCAACGAGGTAAAGGAAAAAACCCAGGTGTATGCCGATCGTGATCAAATGGATGTTGTTATTCGTAACCTTATCAGCAATGCCATAAAGTTCACAAATCCTAATGGAACCATAAAGGTGATCTCACAGGATTTTGAAGAGCATTATCGTTTAAGCATATTGGATAATGGCATAGGTATGGATGCCAAGACCTGTTCAAAAGTAATGGACCCAAGGGATACGCATACTACCTACGGTACCAATAATGAGAAAGGTACGGGCCTTGGTCTGTCCCTTTGTAAAGAACTGGTAGAAAAAAACCAAGGTGAAATCTGGGCAGAAAGTACTCTGGGCAAAGGAAGTACTTTTCATGTGCTTTTACCCAGGTCCAAAGAACGACGCCGTAAAGATGGATTCAGGGGATAACCGTACTTTTTGGGTTGGTGGGGCTTTAGGTGCTTCCTTGGTCATTGGATAGGATTTCCGACAAAAAAAGAAAATAGAGATTTCATAGAAATCCAAATACTGGTAAACAAGAAAGTCTTATACTACAAAGTAAAGTAAGATTAATTCCGTGAGATGATTTAATCTCCAAATCCTCCCCTAAAGCGAATAGTTTTCGCAATTTTTTTAACAAAACCTACGTTACCAGATAACCAAACAAAAAATAACCAAGCCAACCCAATGAAGTTCCCCAACATCATATGTGTTATTCTTTGCACATCCTTTTTGTACGCTTTTGGCAAATACGAAAACCAAACTTCTTTAGTTGAATCATACAATTGCATTCTTGATAGTTATGAAAAGAACGACTACGAGTTGACTATAGAAAAATCCCAACAGCTTTTAGAATCAAGTAAAAAATTGAATGACAAAGCCTTTTGGGCCATTGGTAAGGTAATGATGGCATTATGTTACAGTAGGCTGGAAGATCAGCATGAAAGCATGGAGCATTTGAATGACGCACTGCATGCGCTCCCCCTGATTGAAGAAAGTAAAAGGCTTGTTCTCTTGTACCTAAATCTTGGAAACTTTCATACGTTTTCCGAGCAAATAAATGTGGAAAAAGCAGAGCAGTACTATCAGAAGGGTCTGGATTTGGCCATTAAATTGGGTAATACCCATTATAGGGTATATCTTAACATTCAACTGGGTGTCCTATTTTCCAAGTGTGCCAAAGATGCACAAAAAGGGTATCAATATGTGAAACGGATAAAACCGGAAATCGATAATGGGTTCTCTCTAGACCAAGACCGCAGAATCAACTATTTAGCGGTAACCGCTTTCTACCATTTTAGTGTTGGCGAACATGATTTAGCCTTTGAAGAATTTGATAAAGCCATTGAGATTGCCATATCCAACAATTTGGACAGTACGGCTGCCCAATTCTTTTTGTTGCTCGCAGAACTGTATGAAGGTGTTGGAATGATAGAAGCATCCTTAAAATCCTATAAATCCTATGTGAAATACCATAATATCGAGTTAAAAAGTGAAAAGGAAGCCAACCTTAGTTTATTGGAAAAAAGCCATAAACAAAAACAGTTTAAAAAAGACTTAGACAAGGCGCGGGAATTGAACAAAGCCCATGGTAGAAACGCATATCAAACAAAAATCATTTTTCTGTTTTCAGC
>CALGQU010000033.1 GCA_937959125.1 uncultured Croceitalea sp. | reverse complement strand
CCCTGTTTTCATACAATCCTAATTGAATAAAAAAACCATTTAACCCTTAAAAAAAGACTATTTGAGCCCATTTGAGGCTTGGGAAAACCGATATTTTTGGAGGTAAGAAATTACCTATTTTCCAATTACTTATTTTATGTTTAAAAAATATTTATTCTTACCATTTATTTATGGTGTACTATGTTTCTCTTGTCAAGAAGGGCAAAAAGAAAAGGCAAGTCTTGAAAAAGAAGCCGATACCGATAATTTTATAGAGGAGCAACTAGAACATGCCGAAAGACAATTAACCTTGCTGTCCAGTGAAGCAGAAACGGAAAAAAGAATACCAAGAACCGTAACCAACGGTAAAATCCATTGGACCAATCCCAATTTTGATTGGACCGAAGGTTTTTTCCCTGGCACCTGCTGGTATCTTTATGAACACAGTAAGGATTTAAAATGGAAAAAAGCTGCAGAGGCAATGCAGGCGCAGTTTGAAATGCACAAATATAAAACGGACAATCATGATCTGGGATTCATTTTTAACTGCTCCTATGGCAATGGCTACAGACTTACAGAAGATGAATACTTTAAGCAAGTAATGATCGATGCTGGAAATTCTTTGTTGACACGCTTTAACCCAACCGTTGGATGTATACAAAGTTGGGAAGTAACAACAGGTTGGCAGGCAGGCAGAGGGTGGAAATATCCTGTTATTATTGATAACATGATGAATTTGGAATTGCTTTTTGAATTAAGTGAAATAACGGGAGATGCCAAATATAAAGAAGTGGCCATAGCCCATGCAGATACAACATTGGAAAATCACTTTCGTCAAGATGGTAGTTCCTATCACGTGGTAGATTACGACCCAGAAACAGGGGAGGTTAGAAAAAAAGAAACGGCACAGGGCTATGATCATGAGAGCGCCTGGGCCAGGGGGCAAGCTTGGGGCCTATATGGCTACACATTGTGCTTTAGATATACCAAAGACGAAAAATATTTAAAGAAAGCAGAAGATATTGCAAATTATATATTAGAACATAAAGGGGTTCCCAAAGATGGAGTCCCGTATTGGGATTACAATGCGTCTAACATACCTAATGAGCCAAGAGATGTTTCAGCGGCTGCTATAACCGTTTCAGCTTTAATAGAATTGGATAGGCATTCATCTGAAAACTATGCATCCTCCATTGATAAACTTATGAAATCCATAGCAGGGCCAATATATACCGCTAAGTTGGGCCAGAACCATAATTTTTTATTAAAACATTGTGTGGGCAGTATACCACATGGCCATGAAATCGATGTGCCCCTTGTTTATGCAGACTACTATTACGTAGAGGCTTTACTAAGATTACGTGCTGCGGAAGGAGAAAGGGAATTGTAAGATAAAATTCGAGACGGTATTATATTGTTGTTCCGTGCGGTGCAAATAATACAAGACCCGTGGAAATTTAGGGCAAAGGTTCTATAATTAAAAAAATCTATATAAATAAAAACTATGATGACAACCTACGAAACAAGATATGCGGCAACCCCAAAAGCTGTAAAGGCATACGATACCAATGCCCTACGGGAGGAGTTTCTGATTGATAATTTGATGCAAGAAGGAGAGATCAACCTTACCTATAGTCATTACGATCGTTATATTATCGGCTCTGTAGTGCCGGTGACCGCTTTAAGGTTGGAAGCAATAGATCCGCTTAAAGCATCCTATTTTCTGGAACGTAGGGAAATGGGTATTATAAATGTTGGCCACACGGGTTCTGTAATTGTTGATGGGACCACGTACCAACTTGAACATAAAGATGCCTTATATATAGGTCAAGGTGCCAAAGAAGTTATCTTTAACAGTGATGCTGCTGCCCGTCCCGCAATGTATTACCTGAACTCTACTCCTGCACATACTTCGTATCCTACCAAAAAAGTAGGTCTGGCAGAGGCCAATAAATTAGAATTGGGATCTTTGGAAACCGCAAATGATAGAACGGTAAGCCAAATGATTATTGGTGGAGTGGTGGAGACCTGTCAATTACAGATGGGGATGACGGCGCTAAAAACGGGAAGCGTATGGAACACCATGCCTGCCCATGTCCACGATCGCAGAATGGAAGTCTACTTCTATTTAGATGTGCCCGAAGGTCAATCAGTCTGCCATTTTATGGGACAACCACAAGAAACCAGACATATTTGGATGCAAAACCACCAAGCGGTCATCTCTCCCCCTTGGTCCATACACTGCGGTTCTGGAACCTCTAACTATACCTTTATTTGGGGCATGGCAGGTGAAAACTTGGATTATGATGATATGGATAAAGCAAAAATCAGCGATTTACGATAAGTATGGGAAACGAATTATTTGGTCTTGTTGGAAAAATTGCCCTTGTTACGGGCGGTACACATGGTTTGGGAATGGCTATGGCCAAAGGCTTGGGAAGAGCTGGTGCCACTATTGTGATTAATGGAAATTCTTCCCAACAAAAAATCGATGAGGCTCTGGCCATTTACAGAAACGAGGGTATCAATGCTGTTGGTTATAAGTTTGATGTAACCAATGAAACCGAAGTCGTCTCCAATATAGCCGCTATACAAGGTGAAGTGGGTCAAATTGATATTTTGGTCAATAATGCGGGTATCATCAAACGTACGCCCTTGGAGCATATGGAGGTGGCCGACTTTAAACAAGTCATTGAAGTTGATTTAGTGGCTCCTTTCATCATGTCCAAACATGTGGTGCAGGGAATGATCCAGAAAAAAAGTGGAAAAATCATCAATATCTGTTCCATGATGAGTGAACTTGGCCGCAATACCGTAGGCGCATATGCTGCCGCCAAAGGAGGTTTGAAAATGTTGACCCAGAACATGGCCACAGAATGGGCCAAACACAATATACAGATCAATGGTATTGGGCCAGGTTATTTTGCCACCTCCCAAACAGAACCTATACGGGTAGATGGTCACCCGTTCAACGAGTTTATTTTGAACCGTACCCCCGCGGCCAAATGGGGAAATCCTGATGATCTTGCGGGAGCTGCCATATTTTTGGCATCACGGGCAAGCGATTTTGTCAATGGGCATATTTTATATGTTGATGGGGGTATTTTGGCTACTATAGGCAAACCATCCAACGAAAATTAAGCAGTTATGACTACGATCATCCGTTCTTTAAGTATTGTCCTTTTGGTACTGCTCACAGCAAACTGTGCCCCCCTTGCTAATGAGAAGAGAGAGGTCCTGGTATCCAATAGTCTAAACATGCTGCGGTCTTTTGAAACCGTTGCCATAGAGATCAGTGCGTTACAACTTGAGCACCGATCACTAAACGATTCCACAGCGGTCCATATCATAGATATGGAAAATGGTGAAAAACTTGTTTCTCAAGTTGTTGATGGTAATGGTGATGGAACCGTAGATCAAATCCTCTTCCAACCTAAATTGCCGCCTCTGGGGGAAAAAGTTTACGAAATTAGGTTTACTACGGAAAAAGTATCAGATAAAACCGAATACTGCTATTCTAGATTTGTTCCAGAACGTACCGATGATTTTGCTTGGGAAAACAATAAGGTTGCTTTTAGAACTTTTGGTCCTACTGCCCAAGCAATGAAAGAGGAAGGAATTAATGGCGGAACCCTATCCAGTGGCATTGATGCTTGGTTAAAACGGGTATCCTACCCAATTATCAATAAATGGTATAAAAAAGAATTGGAAACGGATGGTACCTATCATGAAGATACCGGTGAAGGACTTGATAACTTTCACGTAGGGGTCAGTCGTGGAGTTGGTGGTATTGCCTTAAAGGCGGACACCACGTATACGGTTTCCAAGAACTTTGTAACATGGCAACACCTTTATAATGGCCCCATAAGAACTGATTTTGTTTTGGATTATGGTACTTGGGATATTGAGTCCGATACCATAACTGAACAAAAACGGATTTCCTTGGACTACGGTCAACAGTTCTCAAAATTTCAAGTGACCCTTAAAGGGGCCGACACCATTTCGGCCGGATTGACGCTTCATGAAAAGGATGGGTCCGTTACCGTCAATGAAGAAGAAGGATGGATAAGTTATTGGGAGCCCCATGAAGATTCTGAACTGGGTACTGCCATCATTGTGCCTAATAATGCCCTCGCCGGCTATGAACAGTACATGAGCAATACTATAGATGAAAGCAATTTGTTTGCCCATCTTAAAGTTCAGAACCATGAAGTGGTCTATTATGCAGGTTTTGGTTGGAAAAAAAGTGGAAACTTTCAAACCAGGGCAGATTGGGAAAACCATGTCTCCAATTTTTCAAAACGTGTAAACCATCCGCTAACCATAACAATCAAATAATCACATCCAAAATGGCAAAAGGTTGTTTTTTTGATATGCTAGAACATTTGGCCACTCTTGTTTTTCAAATGGCATTGCATTATGGTAATTTTTGGAGTCATGGCTATACCTTTCTATCTGAAGATGTGTGATACAGACCAGAATGCCCATATTTCTATGGTAGTAAAAATCTTGGATATGATACGCCCATATCCCATTCAATGGACAAGTTGGTATACGTGGTCCCCATTAATTTCTGTACATACACGACAACCATTATATTTTTCACTAAAACTAGAAATTGCATAATACCCTGTTCTCTATGAAAATGACACGGATTACCTTATTTGTCTTTTTTTCTTGTTTGATTTTGATTCCTAAGATTACGGCCCAAAAAAAGAAAGCTGTTCCTTTGGATGGTGAGGCCTATCGTTCCTTAACGGCAGACGGGGCTTGGTGTTGGTTCTCAGATCCCAGAGCCGTTTATCATGAAGGAAAGTACAAACGGACTTATACGGCTTGGGTGGATAGTTTTGGTGATATTGTTGCGGCCTATTACGATCATGACAGCCAAGAGATATCCACCAGTGTTGTACACCAGGATTTTGAGATTGATGATCATGACAACCCGGCTATCATCATTGATAAAAAAGGATACATCATGTTATTTTACGCCGCCCATGCGGAACGTAGCGGTATTCGCCTTAGTAAAAGCGTGGGGCCAGAAAGTATTGAAGGTTGGGAAAAGGTTAGATTTGTTGGCCAGAACAATGATAAGATCGTTAAAAAATATGGTGATCGGTATACCTATGCCAATGTGGCCTATCTCTCTAAAGAAGATAAGATCTATTTGTTCTGGAGGAGTTCTGATGGTAAACCTACCTATTCCTTTTCTGCGGATGGAGGCTATAATTGGTCCGTAGGAGAGGTGTTCATAAATACAGGGGAAAAATACAAGTTCAAACGCCCCTATCTTAAAGTGATTTCCAATAACGTAGACAAAATAGGCTTTGCCTTTACTGAAGGCCACCCCAGAAATGAGGATGCCAATAGTATCTATTTTATGTACCTAAAAGAAGGTATGTTTAGAAAAGCGGACGGTACCGCTATCAAATCAATAAGTCAAATACCCATTACACCTGACGAAGTGGATATTGTTTATGAAGGCCAAGCAAGGGAGAAGAAAAATTGTCCTTGTTCTAAGGATGCCTATGACAATCCACCAGAATTCCAAGAAACCGTTGAAGAAAAAAAGGATTTCCAAGAAGACGTGGCAATTGAAAAAAAGGGAAAAGCATGGATTTGGGATATAGCTTTTGATGCAAACGAACTTCCCATTATTACCTATGCCCGTTTTCCAGATGACGAAAACCACTGGTATGCCTATGCCCGTTGGGATGGAAACCAATGGAACAACCACGACCTGATCAACAGCGGTAAATGGTTTCCTAAAACACCCGAAAAGAAAAAGGAATGGGAATCCAACTACTCAGGAGGCCTAAGCATTGATCATGAGAATACGAACAAAATCTATCTGTCCGTAAAACGGGACAGTATTTTTGAAATTGAGGAATGGACAACACCTGACCATGGTAAAAGCTGGAACAAAAAAAAGCTTACCCAAAATTCAAAAAAAGACAATATTAGACCTTTTCCCGTGCGCAATGCAAAGGAAGGAAATCCATTACAGCTTATTTGGATGACC
Source organism: uncultured Croceitalea sp. (assembly GCA_937959125.1). Taxonomy (GTDB): domain Bacteria; phylum Bacteroidota; class Bacteroidia; order Flavobacteriales; family Flavobacteriaceae; genus Croceitalea. Next base: position 17,154 of record CALGQU010000033.1, on the reverse strand, counting down.
AATACGTTCTACGAACATTACACCAAGTACAATACGGCCCTACAGCTTTCCATTCCGTATACCAAAATGGATCCCATGACAAAAGAAGGCATCCTCAATGTAACCAGACAAGTAGCCGACTGGCAGATTATGAACCCAAAAAAGAAAGGCCCCGATACCAATTGGCTCTACGGAACCTTTTATACCGGCCTATGGGAACTTTACAAAACCACTGGTAAAAAACGCTATAAAGAATACTATAGAAACGTTGGCGATAATTTAAAATGGCAACCTGGTAATAAGATATTCCATGCAGATTACCACACCTTTTTTCAACCTGCAATAGAGCTTTTCAAAGAAGAGAAGAAAAAGAAGGAGTATGTAGATAAGATCCAATGGGTAATGGATATACACCTTGACAGAGATCCATCTGGTCCACAGACCTTATCGCATAGGCCTGAAGACAGCCCATACCACCATGAGTGGTGGACCTGGTGCGATGCGTTGTTCATGTCCCCACCGGCATTTGCAAGAATGTCAGATGTCACCGGTAAAAAAGACTATTTGGAATTTGCCATAAAATATTGGAAAAAAACAGCTGATTTCCTGTATTCACCAGAAAATGCCCTTTACTTTAGGGACAATACCTATTTTGATACCTTGTCCAAGAATGGTAAACCTATATTCTGGAGCCGTGGCAATGGTTGGGTATTTGCAGGGCTGTCCCGTTTTATCCCCTATATCCCCAAGGATCATCCTGAACGTGCATATTTTGTTGATCAGTTTAAGGCAATGGCAACCAAATTGATCAGCTTACAAGATAAAGATGGACTTTGGAGAGCCAGTTTATTGGACCCAGAATATTTAGATATTGGAGAAAGTAGTGGGAGTGCGTTCTTTACCTGGGGACTTGCATGGGGGGTCAATGCAGGGATTCTTAATGAAAAAACGTATCGTCCCGCAATAGAAAGAGCATGGAAAGCCTTGGTCAATAACGTCAATGCCCATGGAAAACTGGGCTATGTGCAACAGGTAGCCGCAAGTCCGTATCCGTTTTACGAGCACGAATCCCATTTGTACGCATCAGGTGCCTTTATTGGTGCGGGGATGGAAGTACTTAAATTGATTGAAGGCGGCAACTAAAAGCTGCCATTATGAATACACGTAGTAGTTGTAGCCATTATTTTATCTGGGTAAAAGCAATGGAAAACCATAATAACATGGAATTTAAATTGCGTTAAAATTTATTAAAATACGTAAGAAAATAATATTTTATATATGATTTTTCTTTCAAAGAAAAATATAGGATATCCGCTTTAATCACGAAATTGAACAAATTTGAGGGTTTTTCCCTCAAATAATGCAGATAGATTGCTTGTTGTTGCTAGGTTGTTTATTTTAACATAGGTAATAGCCTAATTGTAGGAATTACTATAAAAGTGGGGGGCGGGCTAGCACCAAGACTTCCTGTTTTAAACATGAGGACGCCCCAACATGTATTGTTGGGGCTTCTTTTTTTATTACCGTTCTCTTTATTTTTTTCAATACCAAATACTATGGGTACGCCCTGCTTTTCGTAAGGAAGGAACAAGATTATAAAAACGTTGATTTTTCTTTATACTGGAGTAGGACGTAATTATTGCGTAGGTCTTGATAAAGAGAATACGTTATTTATACCCTTGTCCAGTTTGAATAGGATTTTTTGCAATCCTTGTATGCTAAAGTTGTATTGTAAAGAGAAGTCCAAAAAAAAACCAGAAGCAGTGCTTCTGGTTTCTCTAGTAGCGGGAACTGGACTCGAACCAGTGACCTTCGGGTTATGAGCCCGACGAGCTACCTACTGCTCTATCCCGCGATGTGTCTTATCCGTATCTTAAGGATACGTGTTTTAATTTTTTCAACCCAGTTGGGTAGGTACCCTGTCCTGAGCGTGGTCGAAGGATACTGCTCTATCCCGCGATGTATCTTGTCCGTATCTTAAGGATACGCATTTTAATTTTTTTAACCCAGTTGAGTAGGTACCCTGTCCTGAGCATAACCGAAGGATATTACTCTATCCCGCGATATGGATTTCTTTTCACCTGTTTTAAAAACCGCAGTTTATTACACTGCCGAAAAGAGCGTTACTATTTGTAACGGGCGTCAAATATACAACGCTTTTTCTCTTAAATCCAAAAGAAATCGTTTTCAAATCAAAATAGTATCGAATCTTTAACAAACCTTAAGAATTTTAACCGAAATAGCTACCTTCGAAATCTATGGAACACATCAATGATTTTTTGGTAAGTGCCAATTCGTGGGCCAATTGGCCAATGTTTCTTTTGTTAATTGGCGGTGGCCTTTTACTCATAGGGTATTCCAAATTAGCACCTTATCGCTATTTTGGACATGCCATAGCCATTGTTCGCGGAAAGTATGACGATAAAAACGCTAAAGGAGATGTAAGTTCCTTGCAAGCCCTGTCCGCGGCCGTTGCCGCTACTGTTGGACTGGGAAATATCTCCGGTGTTGCCATTGCCATACATGACGGAGGCCCGGGAGTGGTTTTTTGGATTTGGATGACCGCCATCATTGGCATGTGCATCAAATTTTATTCCTGTAGCTTGTCCATTATGTTCCGTGGTCAGGATTCCGAAGGAAAACTACAAGGTGGCCCTATGTTTTATATTACCAAAGGACTGGGCGAAAAGTACCGCCCTTTGGCTATTTTCTTTTGTATTGCCGGTATTTTTGGCTTTTTGGGGGTTTTTACGGCCAATCAGTTTACCGAAACCTTTATGAGCGTTGTACAACCAGAAGAACAATTGTTGGCCCTTGGGGGCACTGAAAACGATCCGCTCTTTAATTGGAAACTGACCGTTGGAATTCTATTGGCCATAGTCACTTCCTTTGTCATATTTGGTGGCTTGGCAAAAATTGCCAAAGTAGCCACGGCCATTGTACCCCTTATGGTGATGGTATATTTGGTAGCGGTAATTGTGGTCATGGTGATGAATGCTTCCCAAGTATGGCCAGCACTTCAACTGATCGTAACCGAAGCTTGGAACTTTAATACCATAGTTACAGGAGGATTTTGGGGCTTGGTGATCATTGGCGTAAAACGAGCCATGTTTTCCAATGAAGCGGGTTTGGGCAGTGCGCCCATGTACCACGGACAGTCCAAAAATTCAGAACCCATCCGCGAAGGGCTTGTAGGCATGTTGGGCCCTTTTATAGATACTATTCTCGTTTGCACTTTTACCGCAGTCGTCATTATTTTAAGTGGGGCTTATTTGGAAGATGCCAGTGGCATTGTTATGACCTTGGACGCGTTTAGGAATACCTTGGGCAGTTTTGGGGATGATCTGTTGATGATCATTGTTTCCGCTTTTGCCCTTTCCACACTCTTTACCTATTCTTATTATGGGGTAAAGTGTTTGTCTTTTTTAACGAATGCCAGAATTGGGCGGTACTACAACCACTATTTTGTGGTCATGATCGTATTTGCGGCCGTAGCTTCGTTGGAACTTGTAAAAAACCTAATCGATTTATCCTACGCTTTAATGGTAATACCTAATATGATAGCAATACTTTTGTTGGCACCTAAAGTTAATAAAGCGGCAAAAGCCTACTTTTTAAAATTGAAGCATGGAGAATCATAAAGCAGGCTTTGTAAACATCATAGGCAACCCCAATGTAGGCAAGTCTACCTTGATGAATGCTTTTGTTGGCGAAAAACTTTCCATCATTACTTCCAAGGCGCAAACAACCCGACACCGTATTTTGGGTATTGTGAATGGTGATGATTTTCAAGTTATCTTATCCGATACCCCGGGAATCATAAAACCGGCCTATGAGATGCAAAATGCCATGATGGATTTTGTAAAATCGGCCTTTGAAGATGCCGATGTGCTGCTTTATATGGTGGAAATCGGGGAAAAAGGGTTAAAGGATGAAGCTTTTTTTAAAAAAATCCAGAATAGTACCATTCCGGTATTACTACTGCTCAATAAAATAGATACCTCGGAACAAGCTTTTTTAGAAGAACAAATACAGCATTGGCAAGAAGTATTGCCAAGGGCCGAAATCCACCCCATATCCGCATTGGAGAATTTTAATGTCAAGGAAGTTTTTAACCGTATTCTGGAATTACTCCCGGAAGCGCCACCCTATTATCCCAAAGACCAATTAACGGATAAACCCGAACGTTTTTTTGTGAACGAGACGATCCGGGAAAAGATTTTATTGCATTACAAAAAGGAGATTCCCTATGCCGTAGAAGTGGAAACCGAAGAGTTTTTGGAAGATACGGACATCATCCGCATCCGTTCTGTGATCATGGTGGAGCGCGATACCCAAAAAGGAATTATCATAGGCCATAAGGGCAGTGCCTTAAAACGGGTAGGTGTGGAATCTAGAAAGGACTTGGAAGCCTTTTTTGACAAACAAGTCCATATAGAACTCTATGTTAAGGTAAATAAGAATTGGCGCAGTAATAGTCGACAACTTAAACGGTTTGGTTACAATAACTAAATTATTATTTACCTATTCGCTAACCTTTACTTCATCTTGGTTTTTAACCTTTCGGGAAAATTAAAACCAATTAAAGATGAAAAAAATCATCCTACCGTTTCTAACGGTTTTCTTTCTGTTATGTAATAGTTCTTGTGATAAAATAGACAACTTTCTTGGCGATGGTCCAGTAGATGATGAGCCAACGGAACCGGTGGAAGAAACAACCATAGATTTCAGTTTAGTGTCCTCTTTTTTGGTCGATGGAGAAGATTCTGCAGAAATCACCGCTTTTGATCCTACAACCAATAAACTGTTTGTTACCAATGGGGCATTAAACGAAATCACGGTTTTTGATATTTCAAATGTGGAAAACCCTGTTCGCTTAGACCCTATTATATGCACTACGATGGGTACGCCAAATAGCGTAGCCGTTCGCAATGGTGTTCTGGCGGTGGCTCTGGCGCGCGAAGCTGTAGATGCCAATGGCGTGGTAGAACTTTTCAATACGGATACCCAAAGCGGTATGGGTGTAGTCAATGTTGGCGTCCTCCCAGATATGGTAACCTTTACTCCTGATGGAGCGTATATCCTTACTGCTAATGAAGGAGAACCTAATGATGACTACACTATTGATCCAGAAGGTTCTGTGAGTATCGTAAACCTTGCAACACGGGAATCCAATACCTTGTCCTTTACAGGGTTTAATGGATTTGAAACAAGTTTGGAGGAAGATGGTTTTCGTGTTTTTGGTCCTAATGCAACTTTGGCCCAAGATGTGGAACCGGAATTTTTGGCTATTTCAGATGATGGGACAACCGCATGGGTAGCACTACAGGAAAACAATGGCCTTGCAGTTGTGGATATTGCCGCACAGCAAATCACTGACATTTTACCCTTGGGCTTTAAAGACTTTTCCTTGGAAGGGAACGGTATAGATCCCAGTAATAGGGACGATCGGTTGGAATTGCGTAATGTACCCGCTTTTGGAATGTACCAACCCGATGCCATTGCCTACTATACGGTAAACGGTTTGGATTATATTGTAACCGCTAACGAAGGTGATGGTAGGGAATATGAAGGTGATCCAGGTTTTGTTGAGGTTTTTCGTGTTGGTGATGATGAAATTGTTTTGGATCCGGAAGCCTTTCCGGATTTTGAAACCTTGCAATTGGATGAAAACCTTGGACGTTTGGAGGTAACCAATACTCTAGGGGATACAGATGGTGATGGGGATTTTGATGAGCTATACGCTTTTGGGGCACGTTCTTTTTCCATCTGGTCCGGACAAGGGCAATTGGTTTATGACAGTGGTAACCAATTGGCGGCCATTGCCTTGGAACGTACGCCGGAAGCTTTCAATGGTGGCATTGGAAATGTGGATAATCGTAGTGATGATGCTGGTCCGGAGCCAGAAGCAGTAAGTGTACAACAAATAGGGGATAGGCAGATATTGTTTGTGGGCTTGGAGCGTAACAACCAAATCATGGTTTTTGATATTACGAACCCAAGCTTTCCAGAATTTTTACAATTGTTGTTCAACCCAAGCGATGTGGGTCCAGAAGGCGTACTTCCCGTTGATGCCGAGGATAGCCCTACCGGCAAGGAATTGGTGATCGTAAGTAGCGAGGTGAGTGGTACCATAACCATTTACGAGAATTAAGGAACAGATTTTATCAATTCATATATTTAAGTGTGAAAGCGCAGGTATCTTACCTGCGCTTTTTTAAGGCCGCTTTTAAGGCAATTCTTTCCATTAAAATAAGTGGTACTTTTGCCAAAAAATAAGCAAGATGGGGGCCATTGTAGCCATAGTGGGAAGACCTAATGTTGGGAAATCAACTTTTTTTAACCGTTTGATACAAAGACGTGAAGCCATCGTGGATGCCGTTAGTGGTGTCACCCGTGACCGCCATTATGGGAAGAGCGATTGGAATGGTAAGGAATTCTCGGTAATCGATACCGGAGGTTATGTGGTGGGCAGTGATGACGTTTTTGAAAAGGAAATAGATAAGCAGGTAGAACTTGCCATAGACGAGGCCGATGCCATTATTTTTATGGTAGATGTAGAATCTGGGGTCACCGGCATGGATGAAGATGTCGCCAAGTTGTTGCGCCGTGTGGATAAACCCGTTTTTTTAACCATTAATAAAGTAGATAACGCCAAGCGTGCCGCAGATGCCGTGGAGTTTTATTCCTTAGGTTTAGGAGAGTATTATACGCTGTCCAGCATTAATGGAAGCGGTTCCGGGGAACTTTTGGATGCACTGGTTAAAGAACTCCCTGATGTGGTAGAACCAGATGACGAATTGCCAAGGTTTGCCGTGGTAGGGCGCCCTAATGCCGGAAAATCGTCCTTTATCAATGCCCTTATTGGGGAGGACCGCTATATTGTTACGGATATTGCAGGAACTACACGGGATAGTATCGATACCAAATACAACAGGTTTGGGTTCGAATTCAATCTTGTAGATACTGCCGGAATCCGAAGAAAAGCCAAGGTTAAGGAAGATTTGGAGTTTTACTCGGTCATGCGTTCCGTAAGGGCCATTGAACATGCAGATGTATGTATTCTTCTTTTAGATGCCACACGTGGCTTTGACGGTCAGGTGCAGAACATTTTTTGGTTGGCCCAACGGAACCACAAGGGTGTTGTTATTTTGGTGAACAAATGGGATTTGGTGGAAAAAGAGACCAATACCGTTAGGGATTTTGAGAAAAAAATAAGGGAAGCCATGGAACCCTTTGTGGATGTCCCCATCCTCTTTATTTCGGTATTGAACAAACAACGAATTTTTAAGGCTATAGAAACGGCTGTCGAGGTATATAAAAATCGATCCAAGAAAATCGTGACCCGCAAGCTGAACGATGTCATGTTACCGATCATTGAAAATAGGCCGCCACCGGCCTACAAGGGCAAGTTTGTAAAAATCAAGTTCTGCACGCAATTACCTTCCGTATACCCGCAATTTGCGTTTTTCTGTAACCTGCCACAATACGTACGTGAACCCTACAAGCGTTTTCTGGAAAACAAGCTACGCGAAAATTACGACTTCACCGGAGTGCCCATTACCGTTTTTATGCGGAAAAAGTAGGTTTGTTAATTGTTAATAGGGATTTTCTTTTAACTATGGACTCTTTTTATTCAGAAGCCATTCTTATCTCCAAGGCTTGCATCAATTGATTCCCTTCGTCATCGGTAACGCTTAGCATATAGCTTCCCGGAGATATGGGTAAAAGCAGCTCATGAAAATCTTGGGTGGTACCTACATAGTTGTTATCCAAATACCAAAACACCTTACAGTTTTTATTAGTGTGGGCCAATTGAAAGACCACTTCCTTGGAAGTATTTCCCAAATCTTTGGGGAGTAGGACGGTCTCATTGGGTTTTGGAAATAAAAATTGCATAAGGGCTACATTGGGTGCGTCACATCCTTCTAAAAAAGGAGGGGGCTCTTTGTAATCTGGATTTTCCATGGCGTAATAATAAGATATGGAAGGGGGTAAAAGAAACCAACTTTTCATTTGGATAGCCTCCAAAGGATAACAAGAGGCATTTACTTGATAGGTTCCCGTGCTGTCCATGTGAAGCTGTTTGTGGTAAGGACAAGTTTGGCTTCTAAGTCCCTTTGCGGGAATCCTTGTTTTTTGGATGTTCTCGCAAAAAAGCGATGCCCTATGGCCGCTTCCTTGGCAAATAGCAACTTCAACCAAATCATCAAAAGGTTCTTTGAACCATCCGCTATATGGCAATTGGCCCAGAACATCAAATAAGATGGGTGCCGCGGCGGAAATTCCTGTTAATCCTGGCCTTCCTTCCCCATCGGCGTTCCCAGCCCATACCCCAATGGCATATTTTGGGGTGACCCCAATGGCCCAAGCATCTTTAAAACCAAAACTGGTGCCCGTTTTCCAAGCCAAGGGCTGGGAGCTATCAAAAAAATGCCAATTCTCTTCTCCCTCCGGGCGGTTCACTTCTTTTAACGCCTTAAACGTATGGTAAATAGCGCCCGCCTTAAGTACATCGGTTTCTAACTGTATAACCCCAAAATCCGGTTCCACATCCATGATATAGTTGGGTTCGGTGTATTCCCCAGACCTATATTGACTGGAATTTTCCGTAAAGTGATTAAGGGAAGCGGCCATGTTCGCATAGGTTTGGGTTAATTCCCATAACGAAGTTTCCGCACCCCCAAGAATAAGGGACAACCCATAATGCCCAGCAGTTTTATCCAAACCATTTAGGTGAACTTTTCGTAATTTGTTATAAAATTTTTGAAGTCCGTATTCCCGCAATAAACGCACCGCAGGAACATTCAAGGAACGGGACAAAGCCCTATGGGCGGGTACGGCACCTAGATGTTTTTTATTGAAGTTTTTGGGATTGTATCCATTGATGACCGTTGGGATATCTTTTACCAAGGCTTTGGGCAATAATTGCCCTTCATCCAACAGAGAGGCAAAGAGTAAGGGTTTTAACGTACTTCCCGTACTGCGTTTTTTGGTGATGATATCCACAAAATGGGCATCTTTGTTTTTAGACGGGGAGTTCCCCACATAAGCCAAGACCTTTCTGCTTTCCACGTCCATAATCAGGATAGCAAGGTTATGCACCTCATTGGATTTTAACCTAGTATAGTGTTGTTGTGCAATGCCATTTGTTTGGCGTTGCAATTCATAATCCAAAGTACTGTGTATCCGTTTCCCGGGGTGTTCTTTTCTAATACGTTCCGTCAAATGGGGGGCAAAGTTGGGTAAGGGTAGGGGTTTTTCCGGTAGTGGCTCCAGAAGGGCCAATTCGTATGTGGTTTGATCCAATCTTTTATTATCGAATAGTTTTTTGAGCAACCTATTCCTTTTTTGTAGTAAGACCCATTCATTCTTCCCAGGAAAAATTAAGGAAGGCGCATTGGGCAAGACGGCAAGGGTAGCGGCCTGCCCCCAACTTAATGCACTGGCCGGAATACCAAAATAACGCCAAGAGGCGGTCTCCAAACCCACAACATTACCGCCATAAGGTGTATGCGTAGCGTAAAGTTTTAGAATGTCCTCCTTGGAATAACGGAATTCCAAACGGGTGGCCATACATAGTTCCACGATTTTTTCCAAATAGGTACGCCTCTTGTTCTTTCTGCTTAGTCGAATGACCTGTTGCGTAATGGTACTTCCACCACGACGTGTTTTTTTGGTAAGGTTATGCCGTATGGCATGGGCTATGGATATTGGGTTAAACCCGGGATGGTTATAAAAGTATTCATCTTCAAAAAGCAGGACACTTTGTACAAAACGTTCCGGTAGGCTTTCTATTTCTGGAAAACGCCATTGTCCGTCAGCTGCTATTCGGGCACCGATCAATGTACCGTCCGCGCTTGTCACAACAGTAGAATTTGGGGTTTCAAACAAGTTTTTGGGTAGGCAAAATAGCCATAGGACAAAAAGGACAAACACAGGGATAAGCCCTATTCTGTATTTTTTCAAATACTTTTGAATCCACCGTAACCTAAGCCTTGTTTTTTTCAAAGAAACCCTGTTTTACGATCTACCTTTTGTTTAAAAAACTACCTAACGACCTTTACCCATTGCCCTTTGTTTCTGGCATAGGCGGTGTTGTCGTACATCGCTTCAACTTGACTTCCCGGCAGGTAATAATCGCCTAAATAAGAAGCGTTCAATTTTACAATAAACGTCTCCGACTTTTTGGGCCCCAGAGCAAAGTAAAAATTGGTACGGTCATCCCTAATATCAATATAATCCGCTTTGCTGGTATTGCGGCTCCCGGTATCAACAAAGGAAGTGTTTACGATTTCCCACCCGCTAGGTACAATTTGGGAAAGGGCAAGGTTCTCCATGCGGTCATTGGAGCCATTGTACACGGTTATTCTAGCTTCCAATTCCGTTCCTTGGCGTAAGGAGGTAACATCCAAGTTTTTCCCGGAAGCATCCTTATAGGCTACATTAAGGCTTAACTTTTGCTGTTGTGCCAACTCTTTGCCAACAGGCAATTTTCCTTTTAGGGTGAGGGTAGTATAAATGATATTTCCCTGTTCATTAGTGATTTCCAATGGGTTCTTGGACCCGGTGATTGGAATAGTACGTTGTGCAATGGCCTTATCCGTTTTTAAGGTTGATTTTTTGCCATTTTGCGTATAGCTTAGGTTAATGGATTTTCCTCCATTTTTCCGTACCATTTTAGCCATGGCGAGCAAGGCATAGGCGGTTTCTTGGGTACTGTACCAATTTTGTGAGGACAATTTTTTTGCCAAGGATAGGGCCAAGTCCTTTTGTTTGGCATCCCCTAAAATGACCAAAGTTTCCAAGGCCATAGCCCTATTCCTAAACACGGAGCCATAGGTCCTATAATCATAGGTGTTCGACTTTAAGTTGATATTGGCCGACTGGATAATGGATTTTGCCACTTCTTTTTTCCCGATAAGGGCGTAGGCCGCACCAAGGCGCCATTTACTTTCATTACTAAGGTTGCCCGTTTCCCGTAGCCTGTTCATGGCCGCAAGTTCTGGTTGTTGGGCCAAGGCCAAGGTGTAGAGCCGGTACGCTTGTTGTAGATCGGTATTGTAGCTGTAACGTTTGCTACTCCATTGTCGTGCTTCATTTTTTTGATACCGCAGCCAATTGTTTAAAAAGGTAAGGGGTAATTGAAAGCCTTTTTGTTTGGCCTCCAACATAAAATGCCCGGCGTAACTGGTACCCCAAGAATCAGGGTTGCTGGCCCCCGGCCAATACCCCAGTCCGCCGTTTGGCAATTGAAAGGAGTTCAACCGTTTTATGGCCGCTTTAATATTTTTCTCCGCATCTTTTTTCTTTTCAAAGGTGAGATCCAAAATATCCGTTAAAAACAATTGGGGAAAAGCTGCGGAAGTAGTCTGTTCAACACAACCATGCGGATAGGCCAATAAGTACGCCATCCGTTTGGAAAAATCCATGGGCGGAAGCGTTGAGAATTCTATAATGGCACTATTGGAGCCAGAGGTGCCAAAAGGTGCAAACTCCAAACTTTGAGATGCATTGGCTTCTAGGGTATACAGGGTGCTTTTGGTAGTTTCGGGATTTGGGTTTTCTACATCGATCTCCAATTCGCTACTCGCTTTTTCCCCGGCTCCTGAAGCATGTACCGTAAGGGTCTGATAGGCTTTCGACGGATTCACCTTAAAATCAAAATTCACAATTTGTTCCCCAACCGCATTAAAGGTTATGGTTTTGGTAGTAGCACCTATAGGTTCCAATGCTTTTCCTGCATCAATACGTACCGTAACCTTTTTTACTTTTTTCTCCATGGCAAATACCGTAACGGGTACGGTCACTTTTTCACCGGGGGACAACTTACGGGGCAGTGAAGTAAGGACCATCAATGGTTTTCTTACCGGGCTCGTTTTTTGGGTACTACCATAAGCACTGTTAGGATTTCCAGCAACGAGCATGGTACGGACAGAACCCACATAATTGGGCATTTTTAATCTGTGGGTTGTTTTTTTACCAGCTTTTAGTGTAAATGGGCCTAGATAGGTCACCACAGGTTTAAAACGTTGTGCTTTTCTGTTTTTTGCCCCTTCTGCAATTCCTCCGCCCCCAATGGCATAAATATTATCTACGCTCACCGAGTAGGCTCCCATAACGCCATCAAAAATATCGAAGGTTTTTACACCAAGGGCTTGTCGTGTATAAAATGCCTGGTGGATTTCGGGGGTTTTAAATCGCGTTAAATCCAATAAGCCATCATCCACCACTGCGATGGAATAGGTCATGGGTTTTTTATTTTCTTCGGAAACCGTTATTCGATATTCCTTTTCCGGTTCCAAGACCTCGGGCATTTGAAGTTTGGGTCGTAATATGGTATTGGGATTTTCCACGAGTAGGGGAACCACACCGTATAAGCGAATGGGCAAGTCGTTTTTTACGGCGCCATGCGGTTGCAAGAGGGAAATGTTCACATAGACGTTGGGGGCCATGTCCTCCGTAATTTTAATGGTTGCTTGGGTCTGCTTGGCCTTGGTTTCCAGCCATTGTTGTGATAGTACTTCGGATCCGTTCTCAATACTGATAAGGGCGCGCCCACCGGCATCGGAAGGAAAGACAATCTTGGCATCTTCCCCCGTTTGGTACTGTTCTTTATCTGCAGAGAACAATAGTATTTTGGAACTCTCGGTATCGTTGGAAGTAGGTCTGCGCCACCAATTGCGGTAAAAATACGCCGTTCTCCCTGTAGCATGTCCGGAAATCCGATCAAAAACCCGAATCAAATAACGGCCACCATCATCATCGGGAATGGTGACGTCAAAACTTCCTTCTCCATTGGCAGCGGTTGTCACCTTTAATTCTTTAAAAGGCTTATGTATGGTCGCATTCTCATAACGAGAGAGGTTGTCATAGCCCCTGTTCCACCACCAGCGCCATTCTATTTTATAGATCTTTACGTCCAAGGTCCTATTTGGTGCTGCCCTGCCTTCCGCATCTACGGTAACCACATCAAAGGTGTTCTTGTTATCGGTTAAAAAAGAACCATACTGTTTGGCCTCTGGGGAGCGCAGACCCACAAAATGGGTGAAAGGCGCCAAGTTTTTAGAAAATATATCCAAAGAAAAATCCCCGCCGCCTTCATAGGCCTTGGTGGTAAAGGTAGCTTTGAGCATTCCCGGAGCTTGTTTGGAAACATTGATTTTTTCGCTGATGTCCAAGCTGCCATTATCATCTACGGTGCCGTTTAAGAACTGGGTTTCCGTTTCGTTGAACGACCGTACCGGGTCTTGGAATTGGTACGCGGTATATTTTTCAAAGGCAGTAGGCGTTGCCTGTAGTTTAGCATTGATATCCACCTTAAGATTTCTTCCCGGTGCACCGTGTAACCAAGCCACATTAAGCTTTCCGGTAATGTTCTTGTCCGTTTTCAATACGGTGTCATCAAATTCAAAAGCTACTTTTAAACGATTGGGTTTTACCGTAGCAATTTTAAGGCTCTTGTTAAATTGTGCCCCACCTACACGGATTTTGGCATTCCATGTTCCGGTTGGTGCATCGGTCTTTGTAGTAATGGGAAAATAATGGAATTGCTTTTCCTTTTTGGCAAAAAGATCTTCCGTTACTTTTATAGGGTTATCCTTAAGGACATTCCGCTGGACTAATTTTCCACGGGCATCGGTAACCTCCAGAACTACGGGATGGTTTTTGGGAAGTGGATTGTTTTTATCGTCCAAAACAAAGGTCAAATGAACAATATCCCCGGGACGATGCACTCCTCTTTCGGTATATAAAAAACCTTGCAAGCCCTTTTGTAGGGAGGCTCCGGAAACATCAAACTTGCTCAAGGATAGGGCATTGCCATCCAGCAACTTAGCGTAGGCATAGTTGTTCTCTTTTTGTGCTACGGCAAAGCTTACCTTAGTGTCACCATCATAGATACCAAAACCGGAAGCATCCGTGGCTATTTCACCCAAAAGCTGTTGTTGGTAGTTGTAGAGCTTTATTTTGGTATTAGGCTCCGGCTGGGCAGTAAGGAGGTTGGTGCTCGTAAAGTGGTAGCTTTGATTGTTCCCTTTTTTTACGATAAGACCCAAATCGCTTCCCAATAAGTTGGTAAAAGCAATTCTATCTTGATGGTAATAAGCGGAATGACAAGGGTTGTCCCGTTCTTCCCAATTGTAGTCGTAGCCACGCCATGAGTAAATTTCGTTGTCCCAATACCGTTCTTCCAAACCTTCGTCGGAACTCGTATACGCATCGGTTTCGTCTACCCCACTATTGGTATCCGTATCACAGGTGAAAGAGGTATGCTCTTTTTTAAAGCTGAATTCTATCCGGTATAAAGACCCCGGGTGTATTTGTATCAATTCTGATAAATCCAAGGCATGGGCTTTCCAAGAACTGCTGTTGTCGTTTGTATTCCCTTTAAGGTCCAACACTTTATACCCTACGCGCCGGCCCACAGGTCTAAGGTCTGAGTTATACCTCTGGTCCAAATCGTTGTTCTGTAAAAACTGCAGCATATTATTTTCAAAAACCTGGACAACGCGTACTTCCACCGCATCGAGACTTACGGTTTCAAAATAAATGGGTGTTGCGCTGGAATTTGGTAAAATGGTGCCTTTTGAAATTAGGCGTACTTGGGGCTTTAATTGTTCAAAGGAAACCAACTCGGAAAATGTATTTTTCAAGCTAAATCCATAGGCACTTTTGATACCTTCAAAAACCGTAACGGTTACTTCACCTAAAATGCGATTGGAGGGATAGACATTAAGGGTATTGCCATTTACTTCGTAACGCAGGCTCTCTGCACCTGCTATGGTCACCAAACCGTTTAAATTCTGGTCTTGGGCTAGCGGTTCGGAAAAATTTAAACTTAGGGAAGCATTGGGACTGGTAGCTGTCTTGGCATCCAGGACCACAAATTTGTTCAAGCCCGGGATGGTGAAGTTTTCCTTTCCTTTATTGTCAATACCCAAAGCGTCACCGTTCCACGAAATCTCCAAAGCACTATCCGCTGTATAACGTTGGATGCTATCTATGGTAAAACTAAAAAAGCGGGTATTGTTATCCGTAGTGTTCCATTTTACAGGGATATTTTTATCACCTTGTTTGCTATGGATCACGGAAGCTAACTTTTTAGCTTGCAAAATATCGGAAGCTTCCAAAGTTCCCGTAAGGTATTGCCAGTTTTTACTGTAGGACTGTAGCTGGCCTAAATCGATTTTAAAATTGGGCGTGATGGTCTTAAAGGCAAAGGCGTATTTTTTAAATCCAGGTTCTAGGCCTTCGTATAGTTGGTCCAAATGCAGGGTTACTTGATATTCCGTATCCGCCTTAAGCAATTCGTCCGGTTGAAAAAGAAGCTTGTTGCCCTCTTCTACAAAAAGGGTTCCACTGACCTTTGGATTGATTTGAAGGTATTCCGGGGGGAGCTCTTGGGCAAGTTCAAACTGGGTCAAGGGTTTTGCCAAACCAATACGGATGGGATTGGCAATGCTTTGGTTGCCATTGGTATGATAGCTAATATATTCTTTGAACTTAAAAAGGTTGTCCGTTGCGGCCGTAGCCCCATCTTTCTTTTTACAGGATTGGAATAGCACTAAAAGGGAAACTAAAACCAGTGTTGTATAACGCCTCATAGGGTTCTTTTTGAATTAAACAGTTTTAAGCGATAGCAAGATATGCCTAAAGATAAGGTTAAAACACACTGTAAATGGGGATGTAGTTTGCACCACACCATAGGTACGCTAGAAAAGCAAGGGTCGGATGTTTTTTAAGAATAGTTTGGGAGTGCTGAATATCTGGGTGCTATTTCTTAGTTCTAGGGTTCACCATTCCTAAAACCATAGAACGCAACGGACGAAAACCCCAAGCTTTTGGAACTAGTTACGGGAGCAATTAGGAATTGGGGGTTAAACCAATGATTAGTGGGCTTCCATTCAATTCTCGTACCGTCCCATCGATTTGTAAGGATTGTAATAGCGGTATTCCGCCACAGCACTCTCCTTCAGAATTTTGAATCGTTACTTGGATTAAAACAGGCTCATTACCCGGAAAATTAAATTCAAAACTGGAACTCCCTTCCATCCAATTAGTATTGCTTACCACCAAAATAGAATTGGGTGAGGCGGTATTGAAGGTTGCTAGCTGTACTTCCAGGTCAGCTGCTATTTCCCCACTTAAAACAAGATCTTGTAAGGAAAAAGAACCATTGGTAAATACGTTTTCCATACCCTGCTGAACCTCAAAAGCCAGTTGTGCGGGACCCGCACATAACACGGTAGCACAACTATCTTCATCAGAACCTAGATTACAGCCTGAAAAAAACAAACAGAACAGCGAGATAAGTACAAATGGACTAGATTTCATTACTTGGTTTATCATTAAGATACAAAAAGCATTTTTAGTTGCGGGCAGAAGGACTAAGAAATAGTTAAGCTATCTTAAAGTCCTTAAGGCTCATTTCCATTTCCAATCACCATTTGACCATTAAAGAATCAATACCATTATCAAAACCCTCAAAAAACATATCCTTCTTAAATTTAGGTATCATGACCTTGTCAATTAGCTGTTTGCAAATGCTATCGGTTAGTGTTTTCTCGGTCCCGTACCCAGTAGCAATGGCGATTACCTTTTGTTTACTTGCCATAGCAATTAAAAGTCCATTGTTGAGTTCTTTTTTTCCTACGCCCCATTCGTTGGCAATATCAGTAGCATAAGCCAATATGGTATACGACTTAGGAATGGAATCAACAATAACAATTGCTATTTCATTGCTAGTGCTGCGTTCATACGCTTGAATTTTTTTTGTGAGGTTTTCTTTTTCTAAAGCATCCAATAAATTGCTGTAATCACTTATAATTCGTCCCTCTTTGTTCTGGGGTAATGCGTTGACTGAATCTTTTGGAACTACATTGTTCTTTGAATTGCAGCCCAAAAGCGCAAAAAAGAAAAACAGCCCAAAAAATAGGTAAATACTGTTTTTTAAGAACATGAGTATATTTAATTTCTACTGCCTACTGCCTACTGCCTACTGCCTACTGCCTACTGCCTACTGCCTACTGCCTACTGTCCACCTACCATCCTCCAGAGGCACCACCGCCACCGAAGCCGCCGCCGCCAAAGCCACCACCAAAACCACCGCTGCCGAATCCGCCACCACCGGAAGATCCACCGCGATAGCCGCCGCGTCCCATATTGCTAAGGATA